>CAZPIZ010000091.1:0-7576 GCA_964586615.1 uncultured Acidimicrobiaceae bacterium
GGAAGAGCATCCCACTCCTCCCCGTTGATGACCGCCCCCTCATTGGAGGTTTCGAACTCGTTCGTTACCGAAGACAGCTCTCGCAGATTCTCGATCCGACCCAGGGCTTCGATGGTTTTCTCCGACTCGAGTGCTGCCATGTAGCCGGTGTCGTGCATCACCGAGTCAACCACCGCAGCCACCCCGCCGGCGTCTGCCTTCATGGCCATCATGTCAAGCAGGCCGGCGAATTCGAGGATCTGGCGCTGGGCCCTGGACGTGAGTTGAGAAATCTCGCCCGCCCGTCGCAAGGCCTCCCCGAAACCGACCCGATTGGCCTCCGCGAAACGATCGAGGTGCCCGACGCTGGTATCTCCGATGCCTCGCTTGGGCTCATTGATGATGCGCTTGAGGGCAACCGCGTCGTCAGGGTTGACCAGCGCCCGCAAATAGGCGAGCGCATCCTTGATCTCTCTTCGCTCGTAGAACTTGACCGACCCCACAACCGTGTACGGCACCCCGCGCCGGACCAGGACGTCCTCTATCACCCGGGATTGGGCGTTGGTTCGGTAGAAGACGGCGACGTCGGCAAGGTTGTAACCGAGTTCGGTCAACCGCTCGATCTCGTCGGCGACGAACCCCGCTTCGTCGTGCTCGTCTTCGGCTTCATAGCGCACGATCGGCTCCCCCTTGCCGCGGTCGCTCCATAGCCTCTTGGGAGTGCGACGGGGGTTGTTCGAGATGACCGCGTTGGCTGCATCGAGAATGGTGTCGGTCGATCGATAGTTCTGGTCGAGTACCACCACCCTGGCATCGGGGAAGTCCTTCTCGAAGTCGTTTATGTTGCGAATGTCCGCCCCCCGCCAGCGGTAGATGCTCTGGTCGCCGTCGCCCACCACGCACAGGTTTCGATACTTGTCGGAGAGACGCCGGACCAGGATGTATTGGGCGCGATTGGTGTCCTGGTACTCGTCGACCAGGATGTAACGGAAGCGTTCCTGATACTGGGCAAGGACATCGGGAAAGGCGCCGAACAGCTCGACCGTGATCATCAGCAGGTCGTCGAAATCCATCGCCGACGCCTCCAGGAGGCGCTGCTGATAGAGCCGATAGACATCTGCCACCTGCTCGTGATAGAAGCCGTCACCGGAGGAGGCGTAGCTCTCGTAGTCGATGAGTTCGTTCTTGGCCTTGGAGATGGCGGCTTTGATGGCCTTGGGCGGGAAGCGCTTGGGATCGAGATCGAGGTCTTTCACACAAATGGTGATCAGACGGACGCTGTCGTCTTCGTCGTAAATGGAAAAGCCCGACCGGTAGCCGAGTCGATGGGCCTCACGCCGGAGGATCCGCACGCAGGCGGAGTGGAAGGTGGACACCCACATGGCTCGGGCTGCCCTGCCGACCAGCCGCGCCACCCGGGAGCGCATCTCGTCGGCCGCCTTGTTCGTGAAGGTGATCGCGAGTATCGAATCAGGAGAAACGTTGAGGTCGCGGATCAGGTGGGCGATGCGGTAGGTGAGGACCCGGGTCTTCCCTGACCCGGCCCCGGCCACCACAAGTATCGGTCCTTCCGTGGCTGCCACCGCTTCGCGCTGGCTCGGGTTGAGCTCGGCAAGGAGCGGCGAGTCGACCAGCACATCGTCCTTGAACCACACGGGGAGGATGGTACTTGCATGCCCGGACGGGAATAACAAAGAGGTAGTTATGAGTGTTGAGTTTGAGGTTCTGAACTTCGAACCTCGATCCCCTCAGGACGCGACCACCGTCTGCTGGTTAGGCACCGCCTGGGTCTCCTCGGTCGCCAACGCCTTCACCGGCAGTGAGAAGCAGAAGCGGCTCCCGGTCGGAAAACGTCGCTCGTACCAGACTTCACCGCCCATGGCCCTGGCCAGTCGACGGGCTATCGGCAACCCCAGACCTATGCCAGACGAAGAGCGGGAGTCACCTTTGGAGAGCTGTTCGAAGTGCTCGAAGATCTGGTTGGCCGACCCGTCGGGGACACCTGGGCCGTTGTCGGAGACGACCAGAACGTATTGCTCTCCGTGGGCGAAACCCTCCACCAGAACCTGGTCGCCCCCGTACTTGCGGGCATTCTCGAGAAGGTTGCGAACCACCTGCTGAACCCGTTTGGGATCGGCCTGCATACGGACTCCCAGCGGCAGCGAGACCGCCGCCTCGCGGCCACCCCCGGTTGGGAAGAGCATGTTGGCCACGTCGTGGACCAGCTGACCCAGGTCGAACATCTCCGGATGGAACCGCAATCGCCCCGCCTCCAGACGGGGGATCACCAGAACGTCCTCGACGAGATCGCCGAGGTATTGGGACTGCTTGCGGATGTATCCGAGAAACTCGTCGACCTCGGATATCGAGAGCTCCTGCCAGGAGGTGGCCAGGGTTTCGGCGAAGCCGGCGATAGACGTCAATGGAGTTCTCAGCTCATGGCTGACCATTGCCACGAAGTCGTTCTTGATGTGCTTGGCCTCTTCGGCTTCCCGACGGGCCTCTTCCTCCTTGGCTCTGGCCTGACCGACCAGGCGATGGCTGAAGAGGGCGGCAACGAACCCGAGGGTGGCAACGACGAGGCCAACCCAGGCGGGGATCGCTGAGAACCACCCGATAAGGTCGTTCACGAGCTGGGGCATCTATGTCACTTTATGCGGCGGGCCCGTCCAGGAGCGAACGAAGAGTCGACACCAGGGCGCCGAGCCGGAGGTCGCTCTTTTCCAGATAGGCGTCGACTCCCGCCTCCCAGGCCGCCGCCTGCTCGTCGGGCGAGGCGACCCCTGAGACCATGACGATCGGTACCCGAACGTTGCCGGCCCGCAGCGCCCGAACCAGGTCCACCCCGTTCGAACGGGGCATCGCATAGTCAACCACCAGTGCGTCGAAGTTCCCGCTTGTTATAGACATCAGCGCCTGGCGGGCGCTTTCGGCCACCTCCACATCGAACCCCCTACCGCTCAGAGTGGCGGCGATGAGTTGGCGGACACCCGCCGAGTCGTCGACCACCAGCACCCTTCGCCGCGGTCCTGGCCGCTGCTGCTGATGGCGAGCCAACTCGCCGAGGTAATTGGGGTCGACGACCACCATCACCTCGCCACCGCCCAGGAGGGCGGCACCGGTGATGTTGCGGGAGCCTTCAAGGATCGGCCCGAGGGCCTTGACCGCCACCCGCCGCCTGCCCAGAACTTCGCCAACGGCAACCGCCACTTGACCCGAACGGGTGGCGAGTATCACTAGATCGGACGCAGGACCTTGCGACTCCTGACCCATGGCGTTGGCCAATGAGAGCACCGGCAGGTCCTGGGACTGGAATCGGGCACGGCGGATGCCGTTCTGGTCGACCGTGATCTCGGAGAGCGCCGGCATGATCGAAGCCTGCACCGCTGCTTCGGGCAACCCCCAGAAGTTGTCTCCGTCGGCCACCACCACCACGTTCTGGAGAACCAGAGAAACCGGGAGAGTCAGGGTGACCGTCGTGCCGGTGCCGGCGTGCGACTCGAGTTGAATGCCACCGTTGACCCGTTCGAGGATCTCGGCCACCGTAGTCAAGCCATCACCAGCACCCGAAAAGTCCTGGGCGGTGTCGATCGTCGAGAAGCCAGGGATGAAAAGGAGAGAAGCAAGGTCGGAGCCATCGACCGGCATTCCCCGCTGCCGGGCCGCTTCCGCCACCGCCTTCCAGTCGACCCCGCGGCCGTCGTCGGACAGAACGATTACCACCTTGTCGCCCTCTCTCCTCGCCGAGAGATTGAGGATGCCGGTAGCCGACTTTCCGGCCGCCAATCTCTCTTCGGGTGATTCGAGCCCGTGGTCGATGGCGTTGACCAAGAGGTGACGGAGCGGCTCGCGCATCAACTCAACTATCTGGCGGTCGAGTTCGAGATCCTCACCAGCAGCGTCGAACCTGACGTCCTTGCCCAGTTTGCGACCTAGATAGCGGACGAACTGAGGAAAGGTCTCGGTGGCCTGCCGCAAGGGAGCGTTGGCCAGGGCGACCGCCAGATCCTGAAGGTGTCCCACCGCCTGGGAAAGTCTTCGGAGTTGGGATCTCCAGGCCGCCATCAGCCTCTGGGGGTCGGCACCCTCGAACTGGACCAGAGCCAGGTCGGACAACGCCTCTGAGTCGAGACTGACTTCGACCGCCTGGTTGATCAACTGATAGAGATCGATCGTGTCGACCCGGGAGGCGCCCGACATCATCGACCGTTCGACGGCTGCCAGCAGACCGCCCAGCGAGGTTGGCCCGAGCTCATTTGTCGCCTCCTGGCGGGCCAGGGCGAGGGGAATCCTGTCCTCGCTTGGGCTGCCCCCGTGAAGCGCCACCTCGGTACGGGTGATCGCCTCGAGCAACTTTGCGGTTGTGCCGGTCCGTTCCTGCTCGGCGGCTTCGGGTAGGAAGACCGAAAGCTCTTCCAGTGCCCGCACGACGGCGCCGGTCGGGGTCAGGTCGCCGGACTCGATTCGTTTCCAGGCGTGCTCGAGCAGCGCCCCGGCATGACCGGTCTCGCTGAGACCGACGACACGGGAGGAGCCTTTGATGGTGTGGGCATCCCTGACCAGATCGGTGACGGACTCCGGTGTCAGCTGCTGCAGGGCAAGCAGACGCGCCCCTGCTGCCAAACGGCGCGAGCGATCGACAACCTCACCGTGATAGATCTCGATCAGCTCCGGTGGCAAAGAAGCGTCCATATACCTCTGTTCTGACTTGGATTCGCTTGGTAGAACATCGGTCGCTGGTACCCCCAAGTTGAGACGCCAGAGGCCAAATGCCAGCCCAAACAACAGCCATCCAACGGCATTTCTTGTTCATCTGACGTCTTAGGTCCGGCGCCTTATCACTCCCGCTCGATCGTGTCACTCCCACTCGATGGTGGCAGGGGGCTTGGACGAGATGTCGTAGGCGACCCGATTGATGCCGGATACCTCGTTTATGACCCTCGAACTGATTCTTTCGAGCAACTCATATGGCAACCTCGCCCAGTCGGCGGTCATGGCATCCTCGCTTGTCACCGCCCGAACGATCAGGGGATAGGCGTAGGTCCGACCATCCCCCTGGACGCCGACCGTTCGGATAGCCGGAAGCACCCCGAACGCCTGCCAGATCGACCGATAGAGCCCGGCCCGTCGGATCTCTTCCAGGATGATCGTGTCGGCCGCTCGCAGAACCTCGAGACGCTCGTTGGTGACCTCGCCGATGATCCGCACGGCCAGACCCGGTCCCGGGAAGGGCTGACGCCAGACGATTTCTTCCGGCAGGCCAAGCTCCTCCCCCACCGCCCTGACCTCATCTTTGAACAGATCGCGCAGCGGCTCGACCAGTTCGAACTTCATATCGTCGGGCAGGCCGCCCACATTGTGATGGGTCTTGATCGTGGCGGCGGTGCCACTTCCAGATTCGATGACGTCTGGGTACAGAGTTCCCTGGACCAGGAACCGAGCGTCGGACAGGTCTCCGGCGACTTCCTCGAACACGCGGATAAAGGTTTCCCCGATGACCTTGCGTTTTGTCTCGGGATCGGTCACCCCGGCCAGCTTCTCCAGAAACCGATCGGCGGCCTTGACCTGGACCAGGTTGATCTGAAAGTGGCGACGGAAGGTCTCGTCCACCTGATCGGCCTCGCCCGTCCGCAGCAATCCATGGTCAACGAAGATGCACGTGAGCTGATCACCGACGGCCCGGTGAACGAGGGCGGCCGCCACCGCTGAGTCAACCCCGCCCGACAAGCCACAGACGACCTTGCCATCACCGATCTGGGCGCTGATTCGGTCGACGGACTGCTCGATGATGGAGTGGCTGGTCCAGGAAGGTGCCAGCCCGCACACGTCGTAAAGGAACCGTTTGAGAATCTCCTGGCCTCGTTCGGTATGTGAAACCTCGGGATGGAACTGGACCCCGTAAAGAGCCCGCTCCGGGTCCTCCATCGCCGCTACCGGCGACCCATCGGAGGTGGCAGTAGCGACAAACCCGGGGGGTGCCTCAGCGACGCAGTCGCCGTGGCTCATCCACACTTCCAGTGCCGTGGGAAGGTCCCCGAGCAACCGTGAGCCGGTTATCACGTCGACTTCGGTGCGACCGTACTCGGAAGTACCGGTTGGCGAAACTCTTCCTCCGGCGATGTCAGCCAGAAGTTGATGGCCATAACAAATGCCAAGGATCGGGACACCGATGTCGACGATCTCGGGATCCATCCGATAGGCGTCCTCGGCATACACCGAGGCGGGGCCACCCGACAGAATCACCCCGGCGGGCCGCCGGGCCCTGATCTCGGCGGCCGTGATAGTTCGGGGGACGATCTCCGAATAGACGTGGGCCTCCCGAATCCGTCGAGCGATCAACTGGGCGTATTGAGCTCCAAAGTCGACGACAAGGACGGTGTCGGGTTCTGGCGATTTCATCCCATCCCCACCCGTTGCGCTCTTTGCAGACCTTTGCCTTCGGTCTGGAGCGACGGGCCCAGCATGACCTCGGCCTTCTGGAACTCCTTGAGATCGGAATACCCACACGTAGCCATCGACACCTTCAGCGCACCGAACAGGTTTCGCCGGCCATCGTTCTCATGGGCAGGACCCACCAGGATCTCGGCCAGGGTCCCCAACCGGCCCACCTGGACCCGTGCTCCTCTGGGCAAGGTCGGGTGGAACGTGGCCATCCCCCAGTGGTAGCCGCGGCCAGGGGCTTCCTCGGCCGACGCCAGCGGCGAGCCGATCATCACCGCATCGGCTCCACAGACGATGGCCTTGGCGACGTCGCCTCCGGTGCGCATGCCGCCGTCGGCGATGACATGGACGTAGCGGCCGGTCTCGTCAAGATGACGGATTCTGGCGCCGGCTGCATCGGCGATGGCTGTGGCCTGGGGCACACCGACCCCGAGCACCCCCCGGGTGGTGCAGGCCGCTCCGGGTCCCACGCCCACCAAAACGGCAGCGGCTCCGGTCCTCATCAGGTGAAGGGCCGTGCTGTAGGAGGCGCACCCGCCGACGATGACCGGGGCGTCACACTCGGCGATGAACTGTCTGAGATTGAGCGGCTCGACCCTGGTCGAAACGTGCTCGGCGGAAACCACCGTCCCTTGGATGACCAATATGTCGAGGCCCGCCCCCAACGCTGCCGGCGCCAGGTCACGTACCCGTTGCGGGGTAAGACTGGCGGCGGTGACGAGCTTCTCGGCCTTCATCTCGGCAACGCGCTGGCCGACGAGCTCGGCCTTGATCGGCTCGAGGTAAATCTCCTGCATCCGGCGGGTGGCCTTCTCAGCCGGGAGCTCGGCGATCTCCTCAAAATACGGTTCGGGATCTTCGTAACGGGTCCAAAGCCCTTCGAGGTTCAACACCCCGAGACCGCCCAGGTGCCCGATGGCGCTGGCGGTGGCGGGACTGATGGCGCCATCCATCGCCGAGCCGAGCATGGGAAGTGCGAAGCGGAATCCGTCGAGTTGCCAGGTGATGTCGACATCATCGGGGTCCCGGGTTCTCCGGCTCGGGACGATGGCGATGTCATCCAGCCCATAGGCCTGCCGGGCGGTCTTGCCAATGCCGATATCGATCTCCATGAGGACCTCCACCTGTCCAATGGGCTCTTGTCCAAATTCTGGGC
>CAZPIZ010000092.1:0-4954 GCA_964586615.1 uncultured Acidimicrobiaceae bacterium
CGACCTTCGGGTTATGAGCCCGACGAGCTACCAGGCTGCTCCACCCCGCGTCGGTGTGAACCACCATGCTAGGCCCCGTTGATGAGCTATGACAAGGCCGCCCGGCCGGCTGCCCGATAGCCCCGACGCCGTGGAAGTGGGGCTGCAGGCCCGCTAGCTGATAGCCGCCAGCCGATTCGCCTCGGCCCCCGTCGACAACGCTTCGAGCGCCTGCTGGATTAGCGCCCGGGCCTGATCCACCAACTGTTGGTAGCCGGCCAGGTCGCCGGAACGAAGGGCGGCGTCGGCCTCGGCGAAGGCGGCGTCGGCCGCTTCCAGAAGTTGGGCCGCATCACCTTCGGCCGGCGGATCGACCGGCTCCGGCGAGGAGCCGCCTTCGAAGATCAGATCGAGCACGCCCTGAAGGGACCCACCCCACTCGATTCTTTCCCCATAGACGACGATGACCCTTTCGAGCCCGGGGAGGCCGCCCGCCTCAGCCTCCAGGAACACGGGCTGCACGTAGAGCAGCGACTCCCCCACCGGCACGATGGTGATGTCTCCCTGGATCACCCGCGAACCCCGGTTCCTCCACAGGCTGAACTGGGCGGCGATGTCGGGATCGCTTTCGATTCGGGCCGCCACCTGTTCGACGCCGTTGACCGTCGAACCCGGCAACATCCGGTAGTCGACCAGACGCCCGAATTGGTCGGCGTCGGAGTCGACCAGGAGGAACGCCGACATGTTGCCGCGCCCCCGAGGCGAGAAGGACTGAAGGGCGACGTAGGACAGATCCTCATCCTCATCGAGGGGCATCAGCAGGTAGTAGGGCAACGCTTCCGACACGTAATTCGACTGACCGGCGGCAATCGAAAGCTGATCGCCGATCAACGCCTCGGTCCGTCGCAAATTCTCATCGGTGACCGTACTGATATTGGGAATCGCCCAGGCGTCGAGCTCCTGGAAGAAGGAAGCAGGGTCGGTCACGTGATACTCGCGGTACATCTCGCTCTGTACGGTGAAAAGGTCCAGTGGATACCGGATGTGGCTTCTGAGGTTTTCTGGCATCTCATCGGCGCCGACCACCAACCCAGGGAATGACGAGCGCCACGAGGCCAGGATCGGATCGGTCTCGTCGGCAACGTAGAAGGTCACGTCACCTTCATAAGCGTCGATGACCGCCTTGACCGAGTTGCGCACATAGTTGACCCCGGCGGTCAGGCCGGTCAACCTCGGCAACCGGCGGAGGTCGGTCTGGTTCAGCGGCGTCGCGTACGGGTAGTTGCCGGAGACCGTGTACATGTCTATCACCCACATGACCCGGCCGTCCACGACCACGGCATAGGGATCGCTGTTCGCTGCCAGGAAAGGCGCCAGGCGGTCGACGATCCCACGGATGTTCCTTTCCATCAGGATTCGAGAGTCGTCCCTGATCTGGCCGGAGATGACCATGTTGAGATCGCGGAAGCGAAGCCCGAAGGCGATCCTTCTCCAGATGCTGGAAAGCCCCACCCCACCCGAGCCTTCGTAGTCGGACGACTCGAAGGTGTCCTGGCCGGTTGGGAAGTCGATTTCGCCGGCGGCGTTGCGCACCACCACCGGAGCCGGCGAGCCCTGCTGGATCTCGCCGAAGTAGATGCGGGGCTGGACCATCTCCAGCTCGGGCACCACCGCCACCGGTGGGATCTCGCTCACGAGGTATTCGGGCTGACCATCGAGCCCGATCCGGGAGGCGTAGCTGGCCACGGCTCCAAAACCATGGGTGTAACTCAGGCGGCGCAGCTGCCAGTTGTCCTCGATGTCGGTCTCGTCGAGCTCACGCACCGAGAGCATCACCTGGGTCACCTCACCGTTGATCGTGTAACGATCGGCGTCCACTCGAGCCAGACCGTAGTACTCCCGGAATTCCTGAGGTGAGTAGGCCCGCGCCAGCACATAGGGATCCCACAGCCGAATATTGCTGAGGGCGGCCTGCTGTTCTTCGATCTCTACGGGCTGGATGATTGGATCCGCGGCGAAGGGGCGGACCTCCACACTGTCGAGCCCGTAGGCGGCCCGGGTGAAGGAGAGATTGTGAGCGATGTAGGGGGACTGGCGCGAGAGAGGGTTGGGCTCGACCCGCAACTGTTCGACGACCGCCGGATAGATCACACCGGCCCCGACTGCCACCAGGAGCCAAGCCGCCGCCGCCGTGATGGGAAGGGTCCACCCCTTTCGCCAGATGTTCACGATGAGGGCGACAGCCGCCAGCAACGAGATGGCCAGCAGCAGCCGCAGGGCGGGGAGGCGGGCGTTGACATCGGTGAACCCGGCCCCGAAGAACTGGTTGGACCGATTCGAATACAGCAGGCGGTAGGCGTCGATTTGATATAGACCTGCCCGGAGGACGGCCAGGATGGCAAGCAGAACCGAGACATGGACCTTGGCCCCACCAGAAAAGAACGTCCCACCCCGGGCCCGCAGCCGGAGGGCGCCGTTGAGGTAGTGGGCGGCGGCCACCGCCAGAGCCGTCACCAGGCCGAGGTTGAAACCCCACACCAGCAGGTCGCGAAGCAGAGGAAGCCGGAAAACGTAAAAGCCGACGTCGTTGCCGAATAGCGGATCGACCACATCAAAGTCCTGCGGATTCAGAAACAGGAACAAGCGATCGGTCCACGCCCCGGCCCCGCCACCAATCATGAGCGCCAGCACCGCCGATCCCAGAAGGCGGACCGATCGGAGCCGGGGCTCGACCCAGTCACGAAGGCGAGCGAGCAGTTCGTCCTCCTCGGTCCCGGGAGCCGAGAGATGCCGCAGCGACATCCGATCGGCCAGCGCCAGATTCGAAAAGAGAACCAGGAAGGAAATGATGACCGCACCGACGGTCAGGGCACCCCTAACCAGGACCCGGGTCCACCAAACCCCGGCGAAGCCAAGCGAGTCGAACCAGAGGAAGTCGGTCCAGATGGTGGCGAGGGCGGAGGCAGCCAGGTAAAGCCCGAGCAGAACCCCAACCACCAGGAAAAGTCCCCGGCGACGGTCAACAGGTACCCCCGGAGACGTCCGCATGAACATGAGTGGGCGATTGTAGGAGGAGGGACGGTTACCCGGACACCGGCACCAATGTGCAACCACAGCCCGGATGAAGCGGCGGCGCCGATCCCTCGGTCTGCTCGGCGATCTCACGGCAGCGGGCGCAGCCACGGCCGGCCACGACCCAGCCCAACCGATGGCGGCTTCCCGCCAGGGTGGCCCGAAGGCCATCGTGGTAGGCCGAGGAAGCAAGGTCGGAAACCCGGCGCTCGGCCTCGTCTGTGCGCCAGCCCCGGAAAACCCTCGAGACCGAGGCGGCAATCTCCCGACTGCCTTCCTCTCCTCCGCCGGCGATCACCTGCTGCAATTGCTCGGTGAGCACGACCGCGATCGCGGACGCCTCATCCCGGGCCGGGGTGGGCGGACGGGGAAAACTCGAACCGATCATCTCCTCTGCTGCTACGTGACCCATCGAGAAAGACTCTGAGAGCAGAACCACGATGTCGGGCCGGATCTGTTCCTCCATCGTTGATGTTTCGGGTTCCCAGTCCCCCCCCGAAACTCGCAACTCCTCCAATGCGTCGTTCTGCATTTCGGTCAGTTGACGCTTGAGGTTGCGAAGTGCACGGTTGGATACCGGCAGAACGAGGCGCTGGCGCAACTCGAGGGGATCGACCGATGTCACAGGTTCGCGCGCCCTTGGTTTCTTCGTCGGGACCTCACTGGCTGCGTCCTCGTCGGCGCCAGCTACGGGGGTTCGAGGTGGCTCTGGCGTGGGAGGAGGAGGTCCACCCCGAAGCCGGCTGAAAATATCACTCACCTCGTCGCTGCCGGACTGCATCGCTTCCTCGACCGAGGCGGCAACGCTCTGCCGGGGGTCTTCGAGAGTCGTACTGGCTTCCTCGGGCTCATCCGTTTCTTCGACTAGCTCGATCGGCTTCGGTTCGGGGACCGCGGCGGCTTTGATTGGAACCTCGGGCGGGCGCCTGCGCCTGGCCTCCTGAACGACCTGCTCGGGATCGTTCGTCTGGGCCGGCGGGGTGGCTGCCCGGCGACGTGGAATCACCCGCACGGTCTCCCCCGGCTCCCAGTTATCACCGGTGTCTTCGTCGGGCCGGACCACCCGTGCCACCTGTTCCTCCGGCGCCTCCTCGGCAGCACTCAAATCGAGATGGGTACGCCGCTCATCGAGCTCGCCTTCCATTCGTGACAGGCTCGAGCGCAGGGTCTCGAGCTCTGCCATCAGCTCCTGCCGTCGTTGTTCGAGGGCCCGGGCTCTCTCCTGGGCGGACTCGGCCTGGCGACGGGCAGTCTCGACGATCTCGTCGTGACGGGCCGTCGCCTCGGCGTTGAGTCGCTCAGCCTCCATCCTGGCCGCTCTGGTTGCGTCCTCGGCCTCCCGTCGGCCGGCGGCAATGAGCCGGTGAGCCTCGCGTTCGGCTTCGCCGAGAACGCTGAGCGAATCCCGTTCGGCCGCCTCGACCAATCGCCTCGCCTCGAGCTGAGCCTGGCGGAGAAGTTCCTCGGCGGTATGCCAGGCGTCGGATCTGAGATGTTCGGCGTCTTCGCGGGCGGCCCGGCGCTCTGTCTCTGCCTCCGTCATCGCCTCCGATCGCCAGCGGGCCGAGTCGGTGGCTGCCCGATCGCGCATCCCTTCCGCGGCCATGCGGGCCGCCTCCAGGACTCCCGAAACCTCCTCGCCGACGGCGACGAATTCGCTCCTCAGGTCACGTTCGGCAAACTCCCCTAGCCGTCCGGCCAGGCGATCACGTTGGGCCAGGAGTTCGCCGAACTGCTGGGCGATCCGGCCGAGAAACTCGTTCACTTCGGCCGGGTCGACCCCGCGAAATGTCTGACGGAAGCTCCGGCCGGTTATTTCTTCCGGCGTCAGCTGGTCCATGAACTGGTTCAAGATACCTTCCGCTGGTGGTCACGACCGGCCTTCTCAGCTTCGTGTTTGACT
>CAZPIZ010000092.1:5054-7477 GCA_964586615.1 uncultured Acidimicrobiaceae bacterium
AGAGGCTTAGAGCGCGGCGAGGGCCGCAAGAGCATCGTCGAGGGTTGCGACCGGGATCAGTTCGAGTCGGTGGCGACGGGCCGTGAGTGCCTCGTCGAGGTTGGAAGCGGGGACGAGCATCGCCTCGGCCCCGGCAGCCTCGGCGGCCACGACCTTCTGGCGGACCCCACCGATGGGCCCGACGTTGCCCGCCGAGTCGATGGTGCCGGTGCCGGCCACCACCCGCCCGTGGGTCAGATCCTCCGGGGACAGGAGCTCGATAACCGCGATGGTGTACATGAGCCCGGCCGAGGGTCCTCCAACCAGCCCGGCATCGATGTCGATCGGGAATGGATACTCGAACCTTGGATTGAGAGCGACGGCGCTGATCCCGATCATCGGGACCGCCGGGTCATCCTCCCGCCCGGTCAACGCCACCTCAAGGGTGAGATCCTCGGTGCCCCTTTTGACCGTCACCGTGATGACGTCGCCTACCTTGCGGGTGGCGACAATAGGGCCGATCTGATCGGCCAGCTCGACGGCCTCGCCCTCCACCGCCGTGATCACGTCATCCACCCGGAGCACGGAGGCGGCGGGAACCCCCTCGACCAGCTCCGCAATCAGCACACCGTCGGAACGGGTCACGACCTCGTAGCCCAGGCGAGTGAGAGCCAAGGTGATGGCGGTTTCCCTCGACAAATCCATGTTGGCGCGGTTGCGAGCCACGAAGTCCTCATCAGACTCATCGGGTGAACGCACCGCCTGGCGGGGGACAAGGTCGACATCGGGATCAAACCCGGCCACCAGCGCCTCGAAGGGGTTCACCTCCTGGCTCGAAACCGTAAGTATCAACAATTCGCCGTCAGTGTCGTAGGTGGCCACCTCGCTCACCTCGACCGAGTGGAGGGCGTCACCTACCGGTCCGCTGGAGAAGGCGTAGAAGGGAAGGCGGAGGTTCCAGGCAAACAGCGCCAAACCGGCGCCCACAATGAGAGCCCAGGCAGCGGCGGTCGCCCACCGGGGCCGACGGACAGAGGATGACTTGGATTCGAGACTGACCGCTTCCAACTCGAGGGGATCGTAACTGGAGGGCTCAACTATTGGTCAATAGAGTGCACCCACCCCCACCAGGAAAGAGTAGGTAAGAGAGAGATGACCACCGCCGCAGCCCCACCCGTCTTTGCCACTCGAATCCTGCCGAGATCATGGGCCGCTTCGGTCGCTGCGGTTGTCGGGTTCGCGGCCTTCACAGCTTTAGCCGCTCAGATCAGCTTTCGGATCCCGCCGATCGAAGTCCCGTTCACCGGTTCGACTCTGGCGGTGCTCCTGACCGGTGGGGTGCTTGGCAGCCGTCGGGGGGCGGCCAGCATGATCCTCTACGTGCTGGCGGGAGCGATCGGGTTACCCGTATATGCAGAGCAGAGCTCGGGCTTCGACACCCTGGTGGGAGCCACCGGGGGCTATCTGGTTGGATTCGTCGTCGCCGCCTACTTGGTGGGCAAGTTCGCCGAGCGGCGCTGGGACCGCAAGATCTCCAAAAGCGTCGTCGGCTTCGTCCTCGGGAGCGTGACCATCTACTTGTTCGGGGTCCTCGGGCTGATGGTCAATCTCGACATGGGTCTGGCCGACGCCATCCGCAACGGCGTCCTTCCCTTCCTTTTCTGGGACGCCATCAAGGCAGCGGTGGCAGGCCTGCTGATGCCCGCCGCCTGGAGGCTCACCGGAGAGGGCTAGACCAGGCCAAAACCCCCGAAACTTAAGGGGATAAGCCGTGGTTTCCGCGGCCCATAACCTTAGGTTTCCGGTTCTGGGAGGACGGCCGCCGTCGAAGCTTCTGCTGCGGCGGCTTCAAGTTCTTTGGATTGGAAGTTTTCACCCAGGTAGGCCCGGATCACATCGGGGTTGCGCTGCATCTCGGAGGGGACCCCTTCGGCGATCTTCTTGCCAAAGTCGACCACCATCACCCGATCGGCGATATCCATCACCAGGCCCATGTCGTGCTCGACGAGGACGATGGCTATGCCGAGCTCGTCCTGGATGTCGAGAATGAAACGGGCCATGTCCTCGGTCTCTTCGAGATTCATTCCGGCGACGGGCTCGTCTAAGAGGAGCAGCTCCGGCTCCATCGCCAGAGCTCTGCCAAGTTCGACTCTCTTCTGGATCCCGTATGGCAGCAGACCGACCGGGTACTTTCGCCACTGCTCGATCTCGAGGAAATCGATGATGTCCTCGACCTTGTGACGGTTGGCCATCTCCTCCTTCTTGGCCGGCCCGATCCACAAGGCCCCGGCCAGCCAGCCTCGCTTCATCCGCACGTGACGGCCGGTCAGGATGTTCTCGATTACCGTCATGTGAGGAAAGAGGGCGATGTTCTGAAAGGTCCGGGCGATGCCCATCTCGGCGGTCTTGTTGGGCTTGACACCGAGGATCGAGCGACCCTTCCA
>CAZPIZ010000093.1:0-7476 GCA_964586615.1 uncultured Acidimicrobiaceae bacterium
CTCAACCAAGGCGAGAGAACCGCTGTCGCCGCTGAGATAGCTCATGCCACCGAACTGGTCGCAGGCCTTGACTGACGCCGGACCGCCGGATGGATGCTGAGTTTGTCCGCCAGATCGCAGAGCTATCTGGACTAAATCCCTGTTCGCTGTCGACCCGCCATCAGTAGCCTGGCTCGCATGTCGGCACGGCTCGATAAGTCGTGGATTGTGTTCGCCAGTCATCAGATACCAAGAACCGATCGGTGTGTTGATCTCTTCTCCAGACCGGATGGAACGTTCGGATTTGAAGAATTCAGGCAAGATCCCGAGGACCTGGGGGCCTGGACGCCGATCAGATACTTCTCGGACCACGAATACCCCACGGCAGAAGCAGCCTTGACCGCTGCCAAGAAAGCCGTGCCGTGGCTCGGGACATTCCTCGACCGCTAGAGCCACACCGGGATTGGACCGCACCCGATCGTCTCAAGCGACGTCCTCGCGGGTTACCCCTTCGCATTCAAGGACGAGGTCCGGGCCGTAGGTCAGGGAGGGTGTCTGGAATCCTGGCTTCAGGTCTCCGGCCAGGACCCGTTTCAGCACCTCTAGCGCCGATCGGGAAGTCCAGACCAAGCCTCCTTCTGGTCCTTGGAGTCGGGACACCGCTTTCCGGCCTTGGTCATCGACGACCTCACCCCACACCGACATGCTCGATACTGCCCGTTCCTCGTGAGTGGCGCCGCCTCGCATGGTCTTCATTGCCGCATTTCGAACGGCAGCAAGTTTGAAGATGGGACGGATCCGGTCGGTGAGGTCCATCTGGCGGACGAGCTTGGGTGGCAGAACGGCGTACTCCTCGATGTTGGGTATCCCGGTGCTCTTGTAGGCCAGGTATACGTCGCCCCAGGTCAGCATCGAAGCTTTCACGGGACCACTACCGAAGTCGATCATCCGGGTCATGCGGGGGCCAGACACGTTCTCGATCTTGGCATTGGACCGTCGTTGTTTATTGCTGACGTAAGGAATCATCTCCACAAGGGTGTTGAGCGTCCCCGGCGGCAGGCCGGCCGGGCCCTGGGGGTGGAATGCCAGGGTGAGGTGGGTAGCCGTCGGCAGTCGCCGTTTGAGATGGGCGGCGAGACAATCGGTCGGTACTACATCAAAGCCCACGCTCGGTAACAGCATCACGCCCCGCGACTTGGCTTCCTCGTCGTGGCCTGCGATCGTTTCAAAGACCGGCGGCTCGCCGCTGATGTCCAGGTAATGGGTCCCCGTGCGCAGGCACCCTTCGACCATTGGCCGGCCGGTATAGATGTAGGGCCCGGCACAGTTCAACACCACAGGAACTTCCTCAAGTGCTGAGTCGAGAACCTGCGTGTCATCGACCTGGAAGGAGCGAGCCTCAAGGCCAAGTTTCTCCGCCTGGTTACTCACCTTTGTCGCGTTCCGGCCGGCGAGCATCGGACGAAGACCTCGTTCGATGGCCAGTTGGGCGACGGCCTGACCGACATACCCCGTGCATCCATAGAGCATGAAGTCAGAGGCCACGCCAACTACTCCTTCCTGTTTCCACGCAGAAGTTACCTACCAGAGCGCGGGCGGGCGGTCGGAACTCCCCCAGCTCCAAACATCGGGGTCCGTTCGACTTACCGTTGGTGGCTATTTGTGAAGTTCGGCCAACCACGGTTCTAGGTGTCGGTCATCCTCGAGCAGTTGAGCCATGTTGGAATTGACGGTGGCGAGAAGTTCCTCGCGGTGCACTCCTCGGATGCGAGCTAGCTCACTGGCTATGTCGGTAATGAGAGGCGGGTATCCCCTCTTGCCGGTTAGCCAGTGGGAACCGCCCGGGTTGTCGGTCTCGGTGAGAAGCTGATCGGTGGGGATGGCTCGAGCCACGTCACGGATGTGGTCCGAATACAGCACCTCGACCCCGATGGTGAACATGAAGCCGCTCGCTATCAGCTGCGAGAGGATGTCCAACGGCCCCGAGTACCAGTGGATTATGGCCCGCTCGGTCCGGTGCGAACGCAGCATGTCGGCGGTATCACGCTCCGCTCCAGCACAGTGGATGTTGACGAGCTTGTTCTGATCCTGAGCCAGCTCAAGCAAATTCGCGAAGACTTGCCGCTGAGGGCCGTAGCAGGCCGCATCGGTGACGAACCGATAGTCCAGGCCGATCTCCCCTATCAACGGGCTCCGCACAGCCAGGTCCTCCAGGCCGGCGAGCGAATCCATCAACTCGGGGGCTGCCCATGGGTGGATCCCGAACCCGGGCACGACAAGGCTTGATCGGGCTGCGATCGCCTCCGCTCGTTCAAACGATGCGACGTCCACAGAAACACTCATTGTCAGAATCCCCTGACGCTCGATCGCGGCCAGCACCACATCGATCTCATCGTCGTCGTACTTGTCGAGATGCGCGTGGGCATCGATCAGCACACCGTCTCCCAGTTTTTCGACCGCAAGCTACAGCGCGGCTGCAGACTGTGGGTCTAAACCTTCTCGCACGACCCGGCTCAGATCACTTCATCTGGGCCAGAATGGTCAATTGGCGAAACCGCACTAACGGGCGTACTCCGCCCCTACCATCTCCGCCTGGCCCCATTACCGTTCCCTCATGGAAACCGGGCTTCGCGCTGACCTGACCAATCGCCTTTCCGACCTCAAAACCCAGGGTCTCTTCAAGACCGAGCGGGTCATCACGTCGCCGCAGAGCGCTCACATCCAGCTCGCCGATGGGCGAGCGGTTCTCAACTTCTGCGCCAACAACTATCTCGGGCTTGCCAACCACCCGGCGATCGAGCGGTCAGCAGCGGAAGCCGTCGTTGACCACGGCTACGGCATGGCCTCGGTCAGGTTCATCTGCGGAACCCAGGAGGTCCATACCGAACTCGAGGCCAGGATTTCCCGCTTCCTCGGCATGGAGGACACGGTTCTCTATTCATCTTGCTTCGACGCCAACGGGGGCCTGTTCGAGACCATC
This sequence comes from uncultured Acidimicrobiaceae bacterium, assembly GCA_964586615.1. Lineage (GTDB taxonomy): Bacteria > Actinomycetota > Acidimicrobiia > Spongiisociales > ZC4RG35 > DATEEG01. Next base: position 2,960 of record CAZPIZ010000093.1, read on the forward strand.
CTCGACGAGAACGATGCGGTCATCTCCGACGCTCTCAACCACGCCTCCATCATCGACGGGATCCGGCTCTCCAAGGCCATGCGATATCGCTACGCCAACAACGACATGACCGAGTTGGAGAAGCGCCTCAAGGAGGCGGCCGATGCCCGCTACCGGCTGATCGCAACGGATGGGGTCTTTTCTATGGACGGTGTCATCGCCGACCTCGCCTCGATCTGTGATCTGGCCGAGCAACACAACGCCATGGTCATGGTTGACGACTCCCACGCCATCGGCTTCGTAGGCAAGCACGGCCGCGGCAGCCCGGAAGCAACCGGGACCGAGGGTCGGATCGACATCCTCACCGGCACATTGGGCAAGGCTCTGGGTGGTGCCAGCGGTGGCTACACCACCACCAACGCCGAGATCACCGGCTGGCTCCGACAACGGTCGAGGCCCTATCTCTTCTCCAACAGCCTGGCCCCCATGATCGCGGCCGGGTCCATCACCGCCCTCGACCTGATCGAGCAGGGCGACGACCTCAGAAAGCAGCTCGCAGCCAACTCCGAACATTTCAGATCGCAGATGACCGCAGCCGGATTCGCTCTCGCCGGTGGCGGCCATCCCATCATCCCGGTGATGCTTGGGGATGCCAAGCTGGCCACCGAGATGGCCGACCGACTCCTGGGCGAAGGGATCTACGTCATCGGATTCTCCTTCCCGGTCGTCCCCCAGGGCCAGGCCCGCATCAGAACCCAGATGTCGGCATCCCATACGAGCGCGGACGTCGAAGCGGCGGTCGCGGCCTTCATCAAGGTCGGAAGGTCCCTCGGGGTCATTGAATGAAGGCTCTGGCTAAGACCCAGCCCGAACCCGGGCTATCCATGGTCGAGGTGCCTCAACCGCAACCGGGGCCGCAGGATGTGCTCATCAAGGTCCGCAAGACCTCGATCTGCGGAACCGACCTCCATATCTGGCATTGGGACGAGTGGGCCCAGAAGACCATCCCGGTCCCATTGACGATCGGGCACGAATTCATGGGCGAGATCGTCGAACTCGGCGCCGGGGTGGCCGGCCTCGAGGTGGGTCAGCGGGTGTCGGGCGAGGGCCACATCACCTGTGGCCACTGCCGGAACTGTCGGGCCGGACGCCGCCACTTCTGTCACAACCACGTCGGCCTCGGAGTTACGCGAGACGGCGCCTTTGCCGAGTATCTGATCTTGCCCGCCGCCAACGTGTTTCCACTTCCCGATCACATCGATGACGAGATCGGCGCCATCCTCGACCCCCTCGGCAACGCCACCCATACCGCACTCTCCTTCGACCTCGTCGGTGAGGACGTCCTCATCACCGGGGCCGGGCCCATCGGGGTTATGGCCACCGCCATCTCCCGTCACGTCGGCGCCCGGTTCATCGTCGCAACCGATCTCATTCCGGCCCGGCTCGACATGGCCAAGGCCATGGGGGCGGATCGGATCGCCAATGCGCGAACGGGATCGCTTCCGGACGTAATGGACGAACTCGGCATGACCGAGGGCTTCGACATCGGAATGGAGATGTCGGGCAGCGGTTCGGCCTTCAACCAGATGCTCTCGGTGATGAACCACGGTGGAAGGGTGGCCGTGCTCGGTATCCCCCCGGAAGAAGTCAGCCTCGACCTCAATGCGGTCATATTCAAGGGCCTGGTCGTAAAGGGCATTTATGGAAGGCTGATATTCGAGACCTGGTACAAGATGTCGGCTCTGCTGCAAAGCGGGCTCGACGTAGCGTCGGTCATCACCCACCGGTTCCCAGCGGAGCAATGGGAAGACGCCTTTGCAGCGACCGCCGGCGGGGACAGTGGCAAGGTCCTACTCGAATGGACCTGACCGACCTCCTCTAGTGTGAGCCCGTGAACATCTTCACCTTTTCGCAACGTCCCGAGCTGCGAAAGCCGGTGCTGGTGATCTGCCTCAATGGTTGGGTCAACGCCGGTTCCGCCGCCACCCTGGTGGCCGGCACCCTGGGCGGGGAGGTGGTTGCCGAGGGTGAACCAGATCTCCTGTTCGACTACAGGGTCACGCGGCCAACCCTCGATTTCATCGAAGGCGTGATGACCAGCCTGGTATGGCCCAGCATTACGCTGCGATGGATCGCCCTGGCCGAACGCGATCTTCTCGTTCTCGGCGGAGCCGAACCCAATTGGAACTGGAAGCGTCTCGGAAACGAACTCTCTCACCTTGCGGTCGAGTTAGGAGTCACAGAACAGGTATCCCTGGGAGGGATACCGTGGGCGTGGCCTCACACTCGTCCGGTCCAGATCATTGCCACCGCCTCGGATCAAGCTCATTTTCCCGACAGTGACGAACGCCCCGAAGGTCTGTTGCGGGTCCCGTCGGCGGCGGTGAGCACCCTCGAGTACATGATCGGCGGGACCGGCATCCCCACCGTTGGGTTCTACGCCAGGGTTCCCCAATACGTCGGGATCGAGTACCCGGCTGCGGCCCTGGCTCTGATCCGAAGGTTGGAACGCCACGTGGGAGTGGATCTCCCGACCGGAGATCTCGAGGATCAGGCCATTGCTCAGAGAGGAGAGTTGGACTCGGTATCGGCCTCGCGCAGCGACCTGAAAAGCATGGTTGAACAGCTTGAAGCATTGGTCGACGCCGCCAAAGCGGTGTCAGGCGAGGAACTGGCCGCCGAGATCGAGCGGTTCCTTCGGGGTCAATAAGCAGAGTCAACAAGGAAGACGCCCCCCCAACCACCCCTCGGGCTTGTGGGGGCGTCTTCCTGGCTAGTCAGTTTCGATCTCTGTAATTCCCACCGCCACCGCCACGGTCCTGGCGGGGGGGTCGGGCCTCCATGGGTCGCGACTCGTTCACGACGATCTGACGACCGTCGAGGTCGGCGCCGTCCATCTCATCGATAGCCCGGCGAGCGTCCTCATCGGCCAATTCAACGAACCCAAAGCCGCGTGAGCGACCGGTTTCACGGTCGGACAGCACCTGGGCCGATTGCACTTCGCCGAACCGGCGGAAGGCTGCCGCCAGGTCCTCCGAAGTGGTGCGGAAGGGCAGATTGCCTATGTAGAGCTTCAACATTCCTCCTGCCGGCGGGCAAGCCCATCCGGTTTACTAACACGAACCCACCAACCGTCGAGGAGGATTCGGGAGGGATCGGTGTGATCCCGCCGCCGGAAATGTAGCAATCGCGACCATCAGGGACTAGTGGGATTGGCCCCGATTGCCGGGCTCGGCGCCCTGGTTTTCCGGGTCCAGATGAACCAGAGGGCGTACAAACCAACCAGTCCGAGGATGGTTCTGACCACCGAATTGTCGATGAGAACGGTGACGGAAAACCCGAGCGAGACCACCAACGCCACCGAGGCGAAGATCTTGCTCCTGACGGTGAAACCATCGCTCCGATAGCCCCGGATGATCCGCCCGAACACGGGGTGGCTGGTTAGCCATAGGTGGAAGCGATCGGAGCTCCGGGAAAAGAAGAACGCCGCCAGAATCACAAAGTCGAAGGTCGGAATCCCCGGCAGCCACGACAGGTAGGCGAACCCGACGCAAATCAACCCGAGGCCGAAATACACGGCACGCAGAACCCGGCTTCTGGGCATTCGGGCCGCTATGGCCTCCGTCATGAAATCCACGGTATCTCCGTGGTTGTCAACAGCGAGTCGGCTTCAGACCCCGGTCCCAACAGGGCTAAGTTTCTCCCCAACCAGGAGGACCGATGCCGATCACCACACCCGAGAAATACCGACAGATGATTCAGGCCGCTCGGGACCATGGTTATGCCTACCCGGCAATCAATGTGACCGGGAGCGAGAGCCTGCACGGCGCCTTGAGGGGTCTGGCCGAGGCCGAATCGGACGGGATCGTCCAGGTCTCGACCGGTGGCGCCGAGTTCCTCTCCGGCTCGCTGATCAAGGACATGCCCACCGGGGCCGCCGCCTTCGCCGAATTCGCCCACGTGGCGGCGAAGAAGTACCCGATCAACGTCGCTCTTCACACCGATCACTGCCAACCGGAGAAGGTCGACGCCTACATCCGTCCTCTGCTGGCGATCAGCGCCCAGCGCTCAGAAGGGCCTCTGTTCCAGAGCCACATGCTCGATGCCTCGATTTTGCCGCTGGAGGAGAACCTGGCGATCGCCAAGCAGCTACTGGCGGAGTGCAACCGGGTCGGCGCCATCCTGGAACTCGAGATCGGCATCGTCGGTGGCAAGGAAGACGCCACCGATCACGAAGGGATCGACAACGCCAAGTTGTACACGACCCCAGACGACGTGAGTCGAACGGTCGAGGTCCTCGGGTCGCCCGGCGAGAACATGTACCTACTGGCGGCGGTGTTCGGGAACGTCCACGGTGTGTACAAACCGGGCTCGGTCCAGCTCCGCCCCAGCATCCTCCGCGATGGACAGGCCGCGGTCGAGGCCAGGTTCGGTCCGGCCGGTCGCCACTATCTGGTGTTCCACGGTGGCTCGGGTTCCAGTCTCGAGGAGATTCGAGAGACGATCGGTTACGGCGTGGTGAAGATGAACATCGACAC
>CAZPIZ010000094.1:0-1867 GCA_964586615.1 uncultured Acidimicrobiaceae bacterium
CTCGACGGATGCGAGCCGAAGGCCGGCGAGTTGTCGACTTCTCGGTGGGTGATCCGCGGGAACCGACCGCCCCTTTCATCACCCAGGCGATGAAGAACGCGGTGCCGGCTGTCTCCCAATACCCGACGACGTCGGGTCTTCCAGAACTGCGTGGCGCCATCGCCGGCTACATATCCCGTCGGTTCGGTGTTGAGGTCGATCCCTCGAGCCAGATCATGCCGACGTCGGGTGGCAAGGAGTCGATCTTCTCCAGCCACCTTGCCTTCGTTGATCGGCAACGCCAGGACATCGTCGCCTGGCCGACACCGGGTTACCCGATCTACCAGCGGGGTGCGGTCCTGGCTGGAGCCACCCCCTATCCGGTGAGGCTGTCCGGCGACTTCGTGCTGCGGGCCTCCGATATTCCAGATCAGGTCTGGGATCAGGCTGTCATGGTGTGGATTTGCACTCCCCACAACCCGGCCGGCTCGGTGACGTCGGCCGATGAGCTCGCAAGGCTCTATGAGAAGGCCCGACGCCACGACACCTTGCTGTGTTCTGACGAGTGTTATGCGGACCTTTACGAAGAGGAGCCACCCACTTCGATTTTGCAAACGGCGGGATTGGGGGCGGTCGGATGTCTTGCGTTTATCTCCCTCTCCAAGCGCTCGGGGATGACCGGCTACCGGTCGGGTGCGATCGTCGGCGATCCCGAAGCGATCAAGATCATCAAGTCTCTCCGGACCTCGACCGGCACCGCTTCTCCCGAGTTCATACAGGCGGCTGCGATGGCGGCATGGGCCGACGACGGTCACGTGGCCGAGAGGCGAGAGATCTTTCGGCAGAAGCGGGTGATCCTGGTGAAGGCATTCGATTCGCTCGGCTATCAGATTTCGGGATCGGTAGCGGGGATCTATCTGTGGGTCGCGGTTGGTGATGACCTCGCCATCAGCGAGCGCCTGCTGGAAGACGGCATCCTGGTGACCCCGGGCCGCGGATTCGGGCCCGGAGGCGAGGGCTATATCCGGCTGGCGTTGGTTCCCACGCTGGACGAGTGCGACGAGGCGGCGGAAGCGTTGGTGGCATGTCTCGGGAACTGATCGAGGCGGCATTTGCCGGAGAGATCCCGCTGGAGGAGGCGAGGGCGGCGGTGGAACAAGCCATCGCCGACCTCGATTCCGGCACCGCCCGGGTGGCCGAGAAAATAGATGGCGAATGGCAGGTCAACGGCTGGCTCAAACAGGCGATCCTTCTCTACTTCAGGATGCAAGAGATGGTTACCTTCGAGGTGGGGCCGTTCGAGTTCTACGACAAGATCCCTCTCAAAAAGAACCTGGCAGAACAACAGGTGCGGGTGGTTCCCCCAGGAGTAGTCCGTTATGGCGCCCACTGCGAGCCCGGGGTGATCGTGATGCCCGGTTACGTCAACATCGGCGCCCGGGTCGGCTCGGGAAGCATGGTCGACACCTGGGCAACGGTGGGGTCATGTGCCCAGATCGGCCGCAACGTGCATCTTTCGGGAGGAGTCGGGATCGGCGGGGTCCTGGAACCACCCGGAGCCCGGCCAGTGATCGTCGAGGACGGCGTTTTCATTGGGAGTCGCTCGATTGTCGTCGAGGGAGTAGTGATCGAGGAGCGGGCCGTGCTCGGGGCCAACACGGTCATCGCCTCCAACACCCCAATCATCGACGTGACCGGACCAGAACCGGTTGAGCATCGGGGCAGGGTTCCGGCTGGATCGGTGGTCGTGCCAGGTACCAGATCGAAGGAGTTTCCGGCCGGGAGCTATCAACTGTCCTGTGCCCTGATCATCGGCAAACGGACCGAGCAGACCGACGAGAAGACCGGCCTCAACGACTTCCTGCGCGATCTCGGGGTCCAGCTTTGA
>CAZPIZ010000094.1:1967-7200 GCA_964586615.1 uncultured Acidimicrobiaceae bacterium
TGGGCGGGGGGCCCGATGCCCTTCCGCGTGACCGATCTGATCGAGACCCTGACCTGGTTGGTGGACGTTCCCTCGGTCACCGGTAGCGAGACACGGATCTGCACCGAGATCGCAACCCGTCTTTATCCGGCGGTGGGGCGCGATGCCATCGATCGCCTGGGTGACTCCCTGATTGTCGGGCGCCGCACCGGCCGGCCGCTGCTCCTCCTGGCGGGCCACCTCGACACCGTGCCGTCCCAGGGTCAGGGACCGGCGTTCGTGGAAGGGAACCGTCTTCACGGACTGGGGGCGGCGGACATGAAGGCAGGGCTGGCGGTGATGGTCCATCTCTTGGAGGATCCGGCCGTCCATGCCGGCACCCACGACGTGATTGGCATCTTTTACGCGGGTGAGGAAGGACCTTCGTCGGGCAACCAGCTGGAAGATATCCTCGTCGGAGCCCCGTGGATGCATCAAGCCGAGTTCGCGGTTGTGCTCGAGCCGTCCGACGGCGAACTCCAACTCGGGTGCAACGGCCTCATCAACGCCACCGTCTTCTTCAACGGTAGATCGGCCCATTCCGCCCGTCCCTGGTTGGGGGAGAACGCGATCACCAAGGCGGGGGAATGGATGGCCGGATTGCATCGACGGGAGCCGGTCCCGGTCGAGATCGACGGAATGCTCTATCGGGAGGTGATCTCGGTGACCCGGGCATCAGGGGGGATTGCCAACAACGTCATCCCTCCTCGCTTCGAGCTGAACGTGAACTACCGCTTTCCACCCACCCGGTCGCTCAAGGAGGCCGAGGCTTCCTTGGCCGAGGTGTGCTCGGCGGCGGACGGCTTCGAGATCACCGACTCGGCACCGGCCGGCCCGGTCCGGGTCGACACTCCCTTCGTCAAGAAGTTGGAAGAGGTCTCGGGGGCACCGCGGGCCGCCAAGCAAGGGTGGACCGATGTGGCCCGTTTCGGTGTCTATGGCGTGGCGGCAGTGAACTATGGTCCCGGCGAAACCGCCCAGGCTCATCAGATGCAAGAGAGCGTGGCCGTTTCAGACCTTCAGACCGTCTTCGCGAACCTTCGCACCGTGCTCGAGGGCTGAGGGATCACGCATACATTGGCGGGGTCCCGGTGCCCTACCGCGCAATTCGGTCATAATCACCAGGTGAGTGGAACTCGACGGAGTCGTGCGGTTCGAGCCGCGGTCGTAGTTGTCGGACTAGCGGTTGCCGGTCTTGTGAGCGGGCCGGCTCACGGTCAGGAGGCTCGGCTCATGCTGGTCGAGGTCGACGGTGCGATCACGCCGGTGGTCGCCGACTACATCGAAGACGCGGTCGCGGAGGCAGAGAGTGATGGCTTCGAGGCGCTGATCATCACCCTTGACACCCCAGGGGGCCTCGATGTGTCGATGAGAGACATCGTCCAGGCCCTGCTCAACGCCAGCATCCCAACGGTGGTCTACGTAAGCCCCGAAGGGGCGCGTGCCGCGTCCGCCGGAACCTTTATCACCATGGCCGCCAACGTCGCTGCCATGGCACCCGCCACTTCGATCGGCGCCGCCACCCCGGTTGATCTCCAGGGGGGCGAGATCACCGACAAGATCATCAATGATGCGGTTGCGTTTGCTGTCTCGGTGGCCGAACGACGAAATCGCAGCGTGGAGTTCGCCGAAGCCTCGATCAGGGAGGGCCGATCCGTGAGCTCAAGGGAGGCGGTCGAGTCGGGAGTAGTGGATCTGATCGCCGGCGACCTCGATGATCTTCTTGTGCAGATCGACGGCCGAACAATCGAGGGGCTAGGGGTGATCCTCTCGACCGCGAGAGCAACGGTAGAGCGCAAGGAGATAGGACCCCTCAGGGCGGTCCTGGGTCGTATAGCCGATCCCAACCTCGCCTTCATCTTTCTTTCCATAGGGACACTGGCCATCATCTACGAGGCTGCCAATCCCGGGCTCGGCTTCTCGGGGATCGCAGGAGTGATCATGTTGATCCTCGCCTTCTTTGCGCTGAGCGTTCTGCCGGTCCAGGCGGCGGGCATTGCCCTTTTTGTCCTGGCGGTGGCGCTGCTGGTGGCCGAGTTGTTCGTGCCGGGGGTCGGCGTCCTTGCCGGCGGGGGCACCATCGCCCTGCTCCTGAGTAGCCTGTTTCTGTTCGAAGGCGGCACGGTCAGAGTCAGCCCGGCGGTGGTGTGGCCTAGCGCGGTCGTCCTTGGTGCCGCCAGCCTCGTGGCGGGTCGGGCGGCTCTCCGGTCCCGGCGACAGCCGGCGACGACCGGGCCGGAGACGCTGATGGGACGGACGATCACAGTAAAGAAGCTCGGTGAGCGCTACACGGCGTTCCTGGACGGGACCTGGTGGGACATCAGGTCGCTACACGAACTCGACGACGGATCGGAGGCAAAGGTAGTTGGCAACGAAGGCATCCGCCTGGTGGTAGAGGAGGTCTCTGATGACAATTGACGGCTTGGTGGGCGTGGCCCTGGCCGCGGTGGTATTGGTAACGATTTTCAGATCGGCGATTCGGATCCTTCCCGAGTATGAGCGGGGAGTGGTCTTTCGCCTGGGGCGGGTCACCGGGTCCCCGAAAGGGCCCGGATTGATATTCCTGATTCCCATAGTCGACCGGCTTTTTCGAGTGAGCTTGCGGACGGTGACGATGGACATCCCTCCCCAGGACATAATCACTCGGGACAACGTGACCGTTCGGGTGAACGCCGTCACCTACTTCCGCGTGATGGATCCTCATCGAGCGGTGCTGGAGATCGAGGACTACAGGTTCGCAACTTCGCAGATCGCCCAGACCACCCTGCGATCCATCATCGGTCAGGCCGATCTGGACGAGTTGCTCACCAACCGCGATCAGATCAACCATGAGCTCCAGCAGATTATCGACGGACTCACCGATCCCTGGGGCGTGAAGGTTTCCCTGGTCGAGGTTAAGGATGTCGAGCTTCCCGATTCGATGCGTCGGGCCATGGCCCGACAGGCCGAGGCCGAACGGGAACGGCGGGCCAAGGTCATCCATGCCCTGGGTGAGAAGGAGGCGGCCGAGACCCTGGCCGACGCTGCCGGGCTGTTGGAGGCCCACCCGGCGGCCATCCAGCTCCGGATGCTCCAGACCATGACCGAGGTCGCGGCCGAACAGAACTCGACGCTCATTTTCCCGTTGCCGATGGAGTTGCTGCGCGTACTGGATCGATTGGGCCGGTAACCGTGAGCAATTAGTCGCCGGCAACGACGTAGCGCCAGGTCCCATCCTCGGCGATGCCGATCCTGAGACCCAGCCAACCGCTGTCGCGTGATCGGCTGTACTGCTCGAATTCGGCCGCCGACAGGATCCCCGACAGATCCTGCCAGTCCTCATCCGAGTTGGTGGCATGGACCGCCGGCCAGGCATAGGTGCTGGCATCGTCGAGGGCCGGGGTGGAGTTGAACATGCGAACGATCCACATCATCACATCGAAGCCGTCGCGGGCGCTTCGGATCCACGAGCGCAGAGGGTCGCTCTCTCCGCCATAAGTGAAGGCTGTGCCGTCGGTGACAGCCAATTCGGCCAGGCCCTCCAGGTCGCACCCCGCCGCCATCTTGAATATCAAAAGCCGCTTGTCCTCGACGGCTTGAGGCAATCCCTGCGGCGAGACGGGTGGGACCTCGATCGGAGTGCACGGCAGTTCACCCGTACCGCTGCCAAGGGTGGCGTCGGCGGGGAATCCACCAACCTCGGCGAGGGTGAAGCTGGTGCTTGCCCCGGTTCGCGTTGTCCCAACAAAGACATCGCCTTGGTAGGTGCCAACCACGATGTCGGCTCCTCCGACCGCCACAGTCCCATCCGGTAGGGCCGCCACCGACCAGGCGTCTCCTATCGGGGTGGTGGAGGTTTCAACGGTGGCGAACTCACGGCGAACCAGATTGCGGCCTTCACCGTCTTCGATCGTGTAGAGATACCCGCCGCTGAAGGCGATGTCGTTGATGGACCCTGCCTGGCAAGCTCCCAGGCCCCAGGGCGGAACCTCGGGCGCCGTCCCGTCGAGGTTGGAGACTTCGAGTCGGGGGCAATCGCCCCCGAACGCAGACACCGCGATCCCGTCCTCGGAGGCGGCGCCGACCAGAAACTCAGTCGCCGGGATCACTGTCCGGATCGCATTGGACTGGAGGTCGATCGTCCGCACCTCCGATGTCCCACCGGTGTCGACCCGGTAGAGGAGAAGCCCCGAGTCGGTGTCGAGCGGGCGGATGTAGGTTCCCGGATCAGGCGCTACCAGTTCACTCGGATTCGAAGCACCGGCCGGGAGACGGAGGATGGTCCCCTGGGCCCAGGGGAGTGGGGTGACGTCGTGCTGGAAGATGATCCCTCCGGCGCCGTCCGAGATCGTCCAGGCTATGGCCTCGTACAACGGGTCGGAGGTCAGTTCGATGCCGGTCCCGTCGAACCCGGTGATGACGATCCCGTTACTGGTCGATGCGACGGTCCCGACCGCACCCGTCATCGGGTCCATGGTCGTGGTCGTTGCGGGTGGCGAGGTGGTGGTGGTCGACGTCGACACGATTGGTGCTGGTGCGGCAAAGGGCCTGAGTGCCAGCACCCCGGCGACGATGGTGACGACCATGGCGGTGCCTGCTGCTGCGGCCAACTGACGCGACCGGCGGCGACGGCGGCCAAGGTCGAGGACGTGCTCGTAGGTGTCCTGGTCGAGAGCCAGATGTTCGGCGGTGTCGCTGAGTTCTCTGCGGAGGCGGTCTTCGATCTTCACGGCTTCGTCCCATCCAGGTTGGCGCGGAGCTCCGCCATGGCCCGGTGCAGGCGGCTCTTGACGGTACCCGGCCGGATTTGCAGCGCCCGCGCCACCTCGTCGGTGCTCCAGTCCAGGTAGTGACGCAGCACCACCACCGCCCTCGAGTCGACCGGCAGCGCCTTGACCGCCCGGTCGAGGTCGGGGTCGGTAAAGCGAATCTCGGTGGGCGCATCCGGCATCGTGTCGGCCAATACTTCTCTCTTGCGTTTGCGCAGCCGGGACCGGGCCCAGTTGAGGCCGACCCGATAGGCCCATCCGGCCTGGTTGTCGTAGGCCTGGACGGAGCGCCAGTGCTGATAGGCCCGGGCCATTGCCTCGTCGGCAGCGTCGGCTGCCAGATCACGGTCTCCCAGCGTCAGCGCCAGAGCCCTGAATAGATGCTGCCGGTTCTGGCGATAGAAAGTTTCGAAGGAGGCATGCTGCATCCTTATCACCGGCATTTCGCCCGTATCGACCGCCATCAT
>CAZPIZ010000095.1:0-3911 GCA_964586615.1 uncultured Acidimicrobiaceae bacterium
TAGGTCGGCAGTTCGATTCTGCCCCTGGCCACCAGCTTCAGAGCTGCGCAATCCCTCAAAAACCCCCGTTCCACTTGTTCTTTCGGCCTTCCGACCACTGAGTTCACTTCGCAGCTTTTCGCGACTTTTGTCACCGATTTTCGGCCTCTCGCGGACTCTCCGCGGACTCCTCGCGGACTCTGGGCAAGCTCGTCGCACACTCGAGACCCTGGGCGCTACCCGGATCGCATCGAGGGGCGACTACCGGTCATCAATGCCTCGGCAACCGGATGGGTACCCGGACAAGGCATTTCCTCTTACTATCGGCTGTATCCATCTTTATCACGCCATCCTGATGTTGATCACGGCAGATGACTGACAACTTGGACTTGTCGCAGGTTCGAGCCCGCGCCATCGAAGACATCCGCTCCCAATACCCGCCTCTGCTGACCACCGCCCAAGTTGGGGAAATGATGCAATGCACCGTTGGTGAGGTCAGAGACCAGGTCCACCGTGGTGAACTGCCGGCGGTTCGATGGGGTCAGCAGTTCAGGTTCTTCCGTGACGAGGTCCTCGCAGTTCTACTCAAACGCACACTTGGACCAAACGACCAACACGCGCCAGCCGCCGAAGGGATCTAACGATGGCTGAGGACTTGGATCTGGAAGTCACCTACGAACGCTGGTATCCGGACGTCCGGCCGGTGATGGACTCCGAATATCTCGCCGAACTCCTGGCCACGAGCGAACAAGTAATCCGAGCTTGGGCCCGGGAAGGAGTTATTCCGGCCCACCGTCCAGCGGGTGGTCGGAAGTTCACGTTCCTCCGCCACGAGATCTTTGAGTGGCTCGTTAGGAATCGTTACGTCCCGGACGCCGACGACCAGGATTGATCCCCGCGTACCGTCACTAGCCCTAATAAAGAGCACCAGGATCAGCTACATATTGCCGGTTCCAGGAGGACTCAGCAGCACAGATCAGGCAGAGAGGACGAACTGCTTCCTACATCGTGCTGATGTCGAGGGGGTAGGAGCGATTCCGATCCGGGTGCCAGGGACCAAATGACCTAGTTCCAAGCGACCTAGTTCCAAATGATCCAACCAACAGAGGGCCTTACTGAGTCCGACGAACCAATCGACGGGCCGAAGGGGGCCATCTGGAGAAACGGATGCGACGATCGCAACGCTCCGGTCAGGTCGGCGCGGACCCTCGAAGCTACCCACGTGCCCAGCCGATGGCGCTGCGACACAACTTTGGCGGAGGCGGTTCGCCGTCGGCGGGTTCCGGATCAGATCCTGACCGATAACGGGTTGGTGTTCATCGGCCGGTTTGGTCCCGGTCCAGGGGTGGTGTTGTTCGATCGGTCTTTGTGGCTATACCTCGCGGGGCTGGAGGTCAGGAAATCTCAAATCCAGCGGTGAAGTGGTCAATCTGAGCAGGTCGAGGTCGGAGCACCGAGAGATCAGCGGATTCAGCGGATGATGGTGGTTCGGGGCGCCTGGGGGAATTCGACTGCTCGTCCAAAAGCCGGTTGGACTACCAGCAGGCCGCTGCCGCGGGCAGTGAGCCGGTCAGCAATCCATTGGGCGTTGGTTTGGTTTTGGCCGGAGGCGCCCGAGTAGTCGGCGGTGGCAAGGGGGGTGAAAAACACGCCTTCCAGAGTCAGACCGGCCTGACCGGCCCAGTTGTTGGTGGTGGGGGAGTCGGACCATAGAGCGAGATCGTCGAACTTATGGCCGTCGAGGTCGGGGGCCACCCAGGTAATAGAACCCGTGCCGCCGGTCATGACGATCCTCGAGGTCCTGGAGGTATACACCATGGTGTGGTTGAAGGTGAGTGAGGCCGAACCCTGCTTGCTCAGGGTTCCCCCGCGAAAGAAGCTGTAGCCGGGGGTGGCGAGGGTGTTCTGAATGTTGAGGTGCCCGGACGCATTTATGGTCACGTTGCCGTTGAAGACGACATTGCCGTTGATGGTGATCGAGGTTCTGGCTGCAAATGTTGAGCAGTCGATCCACCAGTTGCCATTGACCACGATCGGAGGGCTGGAGGATGGGACGTTGCAGGCATAGCCAGCGCTGGTCCACCGGCTGAAGCCGACCGGGGCGCCCGTCTGGCCGACCGAGGTTATGAGGTTGTGGATGTGAGGAGCTGGGGTTGCGACGCATCCGGGGATGTTCTGCTCGTTGGCGACCGTCAGCGCAGCCGTTGCCCACGACAGGGCCGCATTGAGTGAGCTGTAGTTGGCCTGGCAGTTGTACCGGTGGTCGACGGGGGCCCGGGTGAGACGGGCGGGAAGTGCGGTGGGTTCGGGGTTGGGGCGGTTGGCGCCGCTGGCTCCCGGCGTGCAGGCGGGAGTGTTGGCCCGGCCCGGTCCGCAACCGGGCGTACCGGGGGCAAAGGTCATGACGAGTCCGCAGCCGAAGCCCTCCACGAGCCCGCTGGGCACGACGATGGCGGTGCCGGTCTGGTTGGAGCAGCCAGCGGGGCCGTCGGCTCGCAGACGCGAACCGGAGCCGTCGATGTCGAGAACGCCGTCGTTGGTGCACCCGGCGCTGCCGTCGGAGTCGGCGGCGGCGATGCCTGGTACCAAGGTGGCTACTCCGGGTCCGCCCCCGTCGGGGTTGATGACAGCCTTGACGATCACTCCGCCATTTCCCGTTACTTGGATGGACTGACAGCCGGAACGGTCCAGGACCAGGAGGTTGATCGGCACCGCCCCGCCGGCCAGCTTCGCGGTGGCAACCGTATGAACGGTGGTTGGACCCTCACTGATGCCGAGGACCCGCGAGAAGGTCCCCTCGTGGATAGCGGTCACCTCCACTCCCACCCGTTCGCAGGCAAGGTTGTCGCCTGGGTCGACGGCCTGAGGCGACGCCCCGAGCAATCCTGAAGTCATCAAGGCGTGCCCGTTGGGCACCGGATAGACAAAGGTGATCGTGAACCGCCCGGAAACCTGGCTGTATTCGGAGGCAACAAAGGGGTTGCAGGCGCCAGCGAAGGTCCCACATCCCGAAGTGTCAAGGGGCGGCAGTCCCGGGGTGTTCAGCGCCACATAGGCCAGGGCCGTCTCACAGGCGTCCTGTCCATTGCCGGTGGCGAGATCGAGAGCGCCGGCGGTGGTGGCAGTGTCGGTGACCTTCTGGTCGGCGGCCCGGTCGAGGCGAATGGCCGCCAGGTCAATGGCGAAGGCGGCGACCCCGAGGAGCAAGAACAGCAATATCGCCACCAGCACCAGCACGTAGCCACCTTCGGGGGCACGGTCAATTCGCCTCATGAGCCCTCGCGCTCGAAGCGGGCTGCGGCGGGCGCCTCCAGGGTGACTTCGACGGCGAATACCACGGTCTGGATGGTGGCCTCCCGTCTGGCAACCACCTGGACACGTCTCTCGTCGTCGGGTCGGCCGTCGCTAAAGCAATCGAGACCGGTTTCCGGGCTCCCCGTCACGCCCAGGTTTTCGACCAGCCTCTTGGTCTGGTCGTTGGCGGTGGCTCCGTCGGGGTAAACGTAAGCGACACAGATATATTGCCCCGCCACGGAGGTACCCAGGTCGCCCACCGCCGCCGCCCGGGCCACGTCGAGCACCTTGTCGAGCCATGTATCGAGATCGGTACCGACAGGCAAAGTAGCTCCAAACCGGGTCGATTCCCTGGCCGCGGTCTGCAGCGATGTGTACTGGCCGTAGGCAAGCGCCGCCGTCACCGTCCCCAACAGCAGCATCAACAGCAACATCATGACGAAGGCGGCCTCAACCAGCGCGGCGCCTCTCTCGCCACTATCCGCCGGATCCGGTGTCGCCTTGGTTGTTCCTGGCCTGTACTTGATGATCAGGGCAGCCCGGCGGGTGGGCCGCCGTCCTGGGGTGGCCCGTTGGGGTGGTCGGCGGGTGGGCCGCCGTCCTGGGGTGGCCCGTTGGGGTGGTCGGCGGGTGGGCCG
>CAZPIZ010000095.1:4011-7022 GCA_964586615.1 uncultured Acidimicrobiaceae bacterium
CGTCCTGGGGTGGCCCGTTGGGGTGGTCGGCGGGTGGGCTGTCCTCTTCTGCTGCACCCGCCCCGTCCTCTGGCCCGGTTGGCCCCAAATCGGCCGGGTCGGGCACATCGAGTTGGGGTTTGGGGTCGCATCCAGCAGTCGGATCGAACGGCCCGTCGGTCCGGGTGACTGGGTCGCGTTGCGTGGTTCCGCGCTCCGAGGCGTTGCCGGCGACACATGCAGTCCAAGCATTGAGGGCGCTCGTGTACTCGGCGATGGTCTCCTGCACGGCGGTGGTGAACAACCCGGCGTTGGTAGCCATGTCTGCAGCCTCAGGCTGGTTGGCGTCGGCGATTGCCTGCTCGGCCCCGGCTTCCTCGGGAAGCTCGCGAGCAGGGTTGGGCAGCTCGATCCCGACTCGAGCGGCCAGGTTGGCCAGAGCCTCCTGGGCGGGGCCGGGGAGATTGCCGGCGGCGGCGCTGGCGATGCCTCCGCCCATTAGGACGGCGGCAAGGCCGACGACGGCGGCCTTCGTCACTAACCGGCGTTTGCGGGCCATGAACGTGCTGTCGGTCGTTGCTCGATCGCCGCGATCCCCCTCGACTTTCCGCGCTGCCCGGGCGTATGAGGAAGTGAGACGGGCGGCTTCGGCCAGCATCGGCATCTGGCGGCGGGCGAGGTCGGCATCAACCGGCTCGGTGGCGATTGACTGCACCTCGGCAACGAAGCTCGCTAGGGCGAAATCCTCATCCGAGACGTCAAACCCGTTGAGAATCGCCTCAACTTGATCGTCCGTGTATTCATCGAAGTCGTTCATCTCAAACATGTAATCGTCGGAGATGCTCAAATGGGTACGGCCTCGCGCAGGTTTCTCTTGATGGTCTGGAGAGCCCGCCGTTGCAGCGCCTTCACCGCACCGATGGTCTTGCCCAAAATGGCGGCGACGTCCTCAACGGTGATACCTCCGATGATCCGAAGCAGAAGAACATCTCGTTGATCGGGGACGAGACACCCGAGCATGGCGGCAATCCGCTCCTCGCTGAGCCGATCCACCACGATGACCGCTGGATCCCCCGATGGCCCTGATTCCGGATCGGCCACCAACTCGAGTGGCCGGCGGCTGCGGGCTCGGCGTTCGTCGATCAGCCGTCGATGGGCAATGGTGAACACCCAAGACCGAAACCCGGCCACATCGCCCGAGAATGAGCTGAGGTTGCGAGCCACCTGCAGGAACACCTCACCGAGGAGATCCTCAGGTTCGGTCGCACCCCGGGCACGTAAATAACCCAATACAGGTCCAGCCAGCTCCCCATACAGCCGCGACCAGGCCCACTCGCCACCAGCTCGAGCGGCCTCCAACACAGCGCTGAACTCTTTCGGATCCACACCATGTCATCGACCAAACGGCTCATTCCCTGTAACGGGCCTGAAGCGACCCTTCCCGACCAGACGTCGCCAAGAGCCGCGCCAGCCACCGAGCTTCCTCCGCGACCCAAAGGCCATCCGGATTCGACTTGGCCCCTCGTCGATTCACGTCACGCTCGGCCACTAGCCCCTAATCGTTGCGCGCCAAATCCGATCTGTTGTTGCGCGGACCAACAACGACCAAAGTCGGCTCAGAGTCGCCTTCGTTCCACGCATGTGAACCCGCGGACGCGGACTAGCGCCTCGGTGTGTGACCAGATTGAATATCAGTCGCTCCATCCGCCGTGCCGATGCTGACCTCTGTGAACACACTCATCGCGACCCTGTTGAGAGCCGCCTACGGTGAGGACGCCGCGGTGGAAACGGCCGGACTTGCCATCGATGGGGAAAATCTCGTCGTCGTGGTGGGGCCGAGTTCCGAAGCGTCGGCGGACGATTCTGCTCCGAACCTCCGCAAAGTTCTTCAGAGGATGGCAATAAAGAAAGGGCACGTCCGGGCCACGCGCTGATGCCCGTCATCTCTCGTCCGTTCCGGGGCCTCGCCTCCTACCAGTTTCGGTCAGCCCGTCCATACCAGCCCGGTCGGCTCGGTAGCCAGCCCGGTGGGGTTCTCGCCAAGCCTGTGAAGTTTTGTTCGCGTGTGGTCGGCGATGCGCAAGCCCATCGCTGGTAGGGCGGCTCGCATGCCGGATGCCTTAGCGGACGCAGGAATGTACGGGATCCTTGGCCGGCACCGTGAGGTGGTTCGACATCGAGTCGCGCTTAACCGTGCGTAGCAGGTGCGGGGACCCGAGGCCTGCTGGGTGAGCGTGCCCTCGTTCAATGGTTGAGAACCTGTCTGAGATCACGGATCAAACGCTTGCCGGAGGTCAATGGCCACTGTCATCAGTGGAGATTGTGCTTCTGCTTGGTGCCCAACTCGGAGATCCGCAGGGGCTGCGTACCGCGCTGGTCAGCTGTTCCTCGATGGTCATGAAGACGCTTGGCCTCCCCATCGGAGCCAGATCGGAAGGTTGCGTCCGAGATGGTGGTGGTGTGCCCCGCGTGGTCATACGCGACGGTGCCCACTTGAGGGTCGGTAGAGGAGACAGGCGGACGGCTGAGTCGTAGCAAGTTCTAGCTGGTTCAATTGTCGATGACCGAGCTGGTCACACCGAGGCAGAACCTTTGTGATGACCTGAAGTCAAGAACGCTCGGCGAGAACCCAGATCAGTGGTTTCTCCGGGCTCGGGATGGTCCTGGTCCTCCATAGAGTTCCTCGGGCTGGACTTCACTGTTCGCGGGATACCGCCTTCAGCGCAGCCGTAGGGGCTCGGCGGCCATCGACCGTTCACCTAGTCGGTGTGGGCCGGATTTCTGATCGTTGAGTTCAGGTCGGTTCAGTCGTGCTTTTTGTCTGCCCGAGAACCCGTTCCAACGAGGCTTCGTCCCGTCAAGCCGCCGGTGGCTACAGAAAAAGTGCTCTAGTGCCGACAACTATCGAAGACGCTTAGAGGGACCTCTGTCGGATCGGACACCGGATCTCGTGACCACCTACCGACCAGGAGTCTCCAATGATCACCACACATCCAGCTAATCGGTCCGCCAGGCCTCGTCGCAGAGAGGAC
>CAZPIZ010000096.1:0-4296 GCA_964586615.1 uncultured Acidimicrobiaceae bacterium
TGGCGCCCGAGGCCATCATCACCCACAGCACCTGCCGGTCCACCGCTACCCCGCCGTACCGCGAGAACCGTGAGTTGAGCCCGGTCATCCTCGTCTCATAACCGGGAACCGTGCGGCGGTTGAACAGAGCAACGCCGATCAGCAGAACGACCAGGATGATGATCGAGGCCGAAATCCCACCGAACAGTGGAAGCTTGGGGATGCGGTTGGCCTCTGGCACCGAGACGGTCGACGACGAGGTCACCGTGGGGTCGGCGAAAGGGAACCGCACCAGGTATCCGGTGATGGCCCGGGCCGGGTAGTTGAGCAGGAGGCTCACGATCAGGATCGGGAGCTTGAGCCAGGTTTGGCCGATGGCGGGCAGCAAACCCCAGAGGGCACCCATGATCGAGCCGGCCAGGATCGCCAAGGGGATCACTATCCAGCCGGGTCCCGGTGTGTATATCGCGGTAAGGGTTCCCGCCAGGCCGCCGATGACCATCTGACCTTCGGCCCCCAGGTTGATCACCCCTGCCCGGAACGGGATGGAGATGGCCAGCGCCATGCCGACGATCGGGATCATCCGTGCCAGGGTGTTGCGAAGCCCCGAGCCGGTGAAGGCCCCGTCGAACATCTCCTTGTAGGCCAAGAGCGGGTTGGTCCCGGTGATGAAGATGATCAGACCTCCCAGCAGGAAGGCGGCGACGATCGAGAATGTCACCGGACTCGTCAGCCCTCTCACCAGTGACGACCCTGCCCGTCGAGGGCCAACGGGTAAGCGGAGGACGTCAGCCATGGCCGCCGGTCATGTAGAGACCGAGTTCCGATTCGTCGGTGCTGGAGGCGTCCAGCTCGGCCACGATCCGCCCCTCGAACATCACCAGGATCCGGTTGGCCAGCGCCATCAGCTCCCACAGCTCTGCCGAGACCAGAAGCACACCGGCTCCGCTGTCGCGGGCCTCGAGCAGACGCGAGTGGATGAATTCGAGGGCCCCCACATCCACCCCGCGGGTTGGTTGCTCGGCGATGAGGAGCGGGGCCCGGTGGCTCATTTCACGTGCAACCACCACCTTTTGCAGGTTGCCCCCCGAGAGGGTGGCAACCGAGCTATCAACTCCGGACACCCGCACGTCGTAGTCGTTGATGAGACGTCGGGCGTGGTCGCGCACCGCACTCCTGCGCAGCCATCGGCCCCGCCGGTAGCCGGCCTGACGTTGATAGCCCATCAGCAGATTGGCCCACACCTCTCCGCTGGCGGCGGTTCCGACTCGGTGACGGTCCTCGGGGACATAGGCCAATCCGGTCTGCCTTCGCTGGTTCACGGTCTGGTCGGTCACGTCACGACCGTTGATCAGAATCCTTCCGTTGTTGACCGCCCGTAGTCCGGTGATGGTGTCGATCAACTCGTTCTGCCCATTGCCGGCGACCCCTGCCACTCCCACGATCTCCCCGCGCCTGACCTTGAGCGATACGTCGGCGACGCGATCGATCCCGTGCTCGTCGGTGAGAGTGACGCCTTCGAGGGCCAGGACCTCATCTCCCGGCGTGGTCGATTCGGATCGCTCTCCGAGAGCAACATCGCGACCGGTCATCAGACGCGAGATCTCGGCCGATGAGGTTTCGGCGGTGCTGAGATGAGCAACCGCCTTGCCGGCGCGGAGAACGGTCACCCTGTCGGTCACAGCCATCACCTCGCCGAGCTTGTGCGTGATGAAGAGGATGGTGTGGCCGCGTTCCTTGAGACGATTCATGACCGTGAAGAGACCGTCTCGCTCCTGGGGAGTGAGAACCGCGGTGGGTTCGTCGAGGATCAGGATGCGAGCTTCGCGGTAGAGCGCCTTGAGGATCTCGACGCGTTGGAGAACACCCACCGGTAGATCCTCGATGCGGGCTCCCGGATCAACCCCCAATCCATAGTCGGCCGCCAGAGAACGAACTCTGTCGGCCGCCTCACCCCGATCGAGGAACCAGCCTTTCATGGGTTCGGCCCGGAACACGACGTTCTCGGCGACCGTCAAGGTGGGGAACAGTTTGAATGCCTGGTGCACCATCCCCAGACCCGCATTGATGGCGTCGAGCGCCGAATGGAAGCTGACGGTGCGGCCACCGACCGCAATCTCCCCCTCGTCGGGCCGAACCATCCCGTAGAGGATCGACATCAGCGTCGTCTTGCCGGCCCCGTTCTCGCCGACGACGGCGTGGATGTCGCCCGGTCGTACCGCCAGGTCGATGTGATCGTTGGCGAGAACCCCGGGGAATCGTTTCGTGATTCCCCGGAGTTCCAGCTCGTAGTTCACCTCGACGGGTACCTGGCTACCGGTGGATGGTGATCAGGATGGGAACAACGGATCGGGAATGACGAGGTCGCCGGCGATGATCTCGTCAGCAGCCGCCCTGACCTGTTCGACAATGTCGGGATGGTCGGCGATCACGCAACCGGAGTCGGCCAGATCCTCACCCAGAGCAACCACTCCGGTACCACCCTCGGCCAACCCGAAGGATACGAGCGGACCGGCGGTCCCGGCGAGGATGCCATCGAGCAACTGCTCGACGACGTTGTCAACCAATTTGAGGTTGTTGTCGACGATCGATCCAGCCTGGTCGGGGCACTGATTGACGTCGACTCCATAGCTGAGGAACCCGACCTCGGCTGCGGCCTCGAAGACTCCACCGTTGGATCCGGCCCCGGCCGCAAAGATCTGGTCGGCACCCTGGGCCGCAAGAGCCAGGGCTTGCTCCTTGGCCCGGGCCGGGTCGGCGAACGGGTTGTCTCCGCCGACAAAGACCTGGGAGTCGGTGATCGCCGGATCGATTGCCTGAGCACCGAGGGCGAAGCTATCCGAGTAACGGTGGAGGAAGGGGATGTCGAGTGCTACCACCGAGCCGATCTGCTTGCTCTCGGAGAGATTGCCGGCCATCAAACCCAGTAGATAGGCACCTTCATACTCGCGGAATACCCCGCAGTGGAGATTCTCGATCGGCGTCTCGCTCTCAGGGCAAGCGTCGATGAGGATGAACTGCTGGTCGGGGTTGGCGGAGGCGAACTCCGCGGCCAGTTCGGTGTACTCAAAAGTGGTGAGCACTATCACCGTCGGCGCCTCCTCGATGGCAGCTTCCAGGTTGGCTCGCCGGCTGTTGAGGTCGGTGCTCTCGAAGGTCCGGGAGGTTCCACCGAGCTTCTCGGCGACCCGGTCGGTACCGATTTGCCCGAGTTCGAGGAACTTGTTGATCCCGATCGGGTTGGGGGTGATGTAGATGAAGCTGGGCGCTTCGCCTTCGGCCACTGTGGTAGTGGTGTCGCCGGCTGCCGTGGTCGTGGTGTCGCCGGCTGCCGTGGTCGTGGTATCGCCCCCTGCAATGGTGGTGGCACCATTTCCACCGCAGGCCGCCACGATCAAGCCGAGCACAAGGGCGGCAGCCCAGGTGCGGTTCAATTGCCGCATTCGGTCCTCCTGTTGGTTATCCAGTCGTCACTTGTTCAATTGTGGTCGGTCGACGGTTGTCCCCGTCTCGGACCGAGCGGGATCTCGGAGAGCCTCTCCCCGAGATCGAGTCTGATCACCCGCCGATCGGTGACGATGGCAGTGATCAAATCGTGAGGGGTGACATCGAAGGCGGGATTGATGGCCCGGGTCCCGCTGGGGGCGATGGGCTCCTTGCGTAGATGGACCACTTCGGCCGTTCCTCGATCTTCGATCTCGATCATGTCGCCCGACGGAGTGTCGAGGTCGATCGTCGACTCAGGTGCCACCACGATGAAAGGGACTCCGGCGTGGCGGGCACCAAGAGCCAGCGAGAAGGAGCCCACCTTGTTGGCGGTATCGCCGTTAGCGGCGATCCGGTCGGCGCCGATCAGGACGGCGTCGGCGGCGCCGCGGGAGAGAAGAAAAGGGCCGGCTGAATCGACGATGAGTCGGAACGGTGCGCCCATTCGCTCCAGTTCCCAGGTCGTCAAACGACCTCCCTGGAGCAGCGGGCGGGTCTCGAGGGGGATCGCTTCTTCCAACAGACCTCGTTCGAGCATGGTCTCGATCACTCCGAGCGCCGTGCCCCGCTCGACCGCGGCCAGACCCCCGGTGTTGCAGATCGTCATGAGACGTTGGGGACGGTTGCCCCCCAGTTCGGTCAGCAAGTCGGATCCGTATTCGCCCATCGACCAGCAGGCAGCGATCTCTTCATCGCGAATGGTCAGTGCCTCGGCCAGCATCGTCTCGTAACCGGAGTGCGCAGTGGCCGCGACCCGATCGACTGCCCTGGCCAGATTGACTGCGGTCGGGCGGGCGGTCCTCAGCTCGCTCACCGCCCGGGCGAAACCAC
>CAZPIZ010000096.1:4396-6931 GCA_964586615.1 uncultured Acidimicrobiaceae bacterium
ACTCTCGACCTCGAGCTCACGGAAGGCAATCACAACCCCAAACCCGCCCGCCACTCCGATCGACGGTGCACCCCGCACTGCCAAACGCTGGATGGCATCGACCACCTGGCGGTACGTCTCCAGCCGCAACACCACGACCTCGTCCGGCAGCAGGGTCTGATCGATGACAACCAGGGCGTCGTCTTGCCAGTCGACGCTGCGGATAGGGACATGATCGGTGGTGGTCACTGGGTGGCTGATCCCGGGTATGGGGAGGTTGTCTGACAACTGGGCGAAACTTACCATGCGACCCGTGACCGACCCCATCGCCGAGCAGCCACACATGCCCGAGTACGGGGTGGGCGGCGAAAGCTGGAAACCGCTGCCCTGGTCGTGGGCAGCCGACCGGTTGGGTCGGTACCGGAACTTCTGGGTGGTGACCGCCTCCAACGAGGGGCGTCCCCATGCGATGCCGGTTTGGGGAGTCTGGGACGAGGGGGAGAAGCGCTTCGCATTCTCGTGTGCACCCGGTTCTCGGAAGGCCGCCAACCTCAGGGCCAATCCTCAGGTGACGGTGACGGGCGACTCGACGGTCGAGGCCATTTCGATCGAGGGAAGTGGGACCGAGATATCCGCTACCCCGGAGGCGGAACGGTGGATCACGGCGTATATCACCAAGTACGGGTCGGGGACGTCGCCCGACTTCTTGCGTCAGAACGCCATCTTCCTGGTTCGGCCGGAGCGGGTCTTCGCCATCATCGAGACAGAGGAAGAGTTCTCGACCCGTGCCACTCGTTGGCGATTCGCGAAGGGTTGAGATGGCCAGTCGTTACCGCGTCGATCACCTGCTCACAATGGCGGACGGGCCGTCGCTTCATTCACCGGGGGTGGTGGATGTGGAGGAGGGGAAGGTGTTGTGGTCGGGCCCGGCCGCCTCCGCTCCGGCCCACCAAGGCCCGAAGGCGTCTCTTCGGGGTCTTCTGATTCCTGGGCTTGTGAACACCCATGCCCATACCCCCATGATGCTCCTGCGGGGAGCCGGGGAGGGCCTGCCTGTTTCCCGATGGCTCACCGAGGTGATGTGGCCACGCGAGGGCAGGCTGACCGAGAGTGATGTCGAGTCGGCCATGACCCTGGGAGCGGGCGAGCTCCTGGCGAACGGCATCACGACCAGCCATGAGATGTATTTCCTCGCCGAGGGTGTGGCCAAAGCAGCAGCCGCAGCAGGTCTGCGATGCGTGGTGACGCCCCCCGTGTTGGTCGCCGATGATCTCTCCCGTTTCGGAAGCTGGCAGGAGCAGATCGACCAGATGGTCGGACTGGCGAGCCGGTGGGCCGACCACCCACTCGTCACTGTCGGCTTCGGCCCCCACTCCGCCTACGCCCTTTCCGAGGAGACACTTGTGAGAGTGGCCGAGCTGTCGGCAGCTCATGGCATGCACATCCAGATCCATCTCGAGGAGCAAGCCGGCGAGGGCGACGAAGTGAGACAACGGACCGGTCTCTCGGTAACCGCCTACTTGGACCGATTGGGGATCTTCACGACCAGAGCCGTGGCCGCCCACGGTGTGTGGCTCGGCCCATCCGACATCGAAATCCTGGCTAGCCGCCCAGCCGGCGTCGCCCACTGCCCCTGCTCGAACGCAAAGCACGCCTCGGGGATGGCCCCGGTGGTCGATCTCAGAAAGGCCGGAGTGCCAGTTGGTCTGGGGACCGACGGGCCGGCCTCGCACGACCGCCTGGATCTGTTCGAGGAGATGCGATGGGCGCTGCGAGTTGCCCGGCTCCGGGCGGGCGACGCCGGAGCGATGGGCCCTCTCGATGTGCTGCGCATGGCGACCTTCGAAGGAGCATTGGTGCTCGGCCGGGATGACCTCGGCAGGCTCGCCCCCGGTTGCCGGGCAGACATGGTCCTGATCGACACCGAGTCGTTGGTGCCGGTGGTCGAGGAGGCCGACCTGCTCACCCACCTCGTGTATTCCGGGAGTCCGTCGCTGGTTCGCGACGTCTGGGTTGAAGGCAATCAGGTTGTCTCCAACGGGCAACCGCTCGGTGTCGACCTGGCTGCGGCCCGCCAAGATGTCACTGCCCGGGCCCATCGGCTCGCCCGCCCGCAATGACCGCCGACGAGGTGATCTCCCTTCTCGGGTTGGAACCTCTGCCTGACGAGGGCGGGATGTTTGGCCAGCACTACGCCGACCAGCATTCGACCGCCATCTACTTCCTGGTGCGTCCGGGCGACTTCTCCGCCCTCCATCGGTTGAGCGGTCCCGAGGTCTATCACTTCTATGCCGGCGCCCCCCTCCAGATGCTGTTGCTTCATCCCGACGGACGGATCGAGCGGCCGGTCCTCGGAGCGGATCTGCCAGCGGGTCAGCGACCATCGGTGGCGGTGGCAGCCAACGTCTGGCAGGGATCAGAGACGACGGGGGAGTGGAGCCTCGTTGGAGCCACCATGTCTCCGGGGTTTAAGGAGGAGATGTTCGAACTCGGGGAGCGCGAGGACCTAGTCGTTGCTTATCCGTCGGCCGCAGGCGAAATCGAGCGGCTCATTCG
>CAZPIZ010000097.1:0-6798 GCA_964586615.1 uncultured Acidimicrobiaceae bacterium
GCCACCAGATGGATGCTGTCAGCCCTCGAACTCCCCGGGTCCTCTCCCGGTCGGGCATCGGAGCCAACCGTCAGCACCACCTTGGGCACGACTCCGTACCAGGTGACCTCCCGTTCCAATGAAGGCAACTGGCCTAAGGAGGGCAAACGAGCTGCCACGATCCGAAACCCGCTGCCTTCGTCGACGCCATAGATCGCATCGTCGCCAATCTCGGCAGCGGCCAAGACTGTGTCACCCCAAGAAGAGGTGGTCGCCTTTCCTCCCACCGGGCAATCCGCGGCCTCGTCAAGTCTCGCCAGCTCTGGAGGAAGAGAGCTACGTGTCCCTCCGCACGGCGATCCATAGATATCGGCGACAGCCTGCTCCCACGTGGGGCTAGCTCCGTCGAGGTGGAATCCCGGTGCCGTGGTGGTTGTGAGAGGCCGGGTGGTCGTGGTGTTGGGCGGTGGGGAGGCCACGGTCGTGGGCGTGGTCTGTGTCGCCGGTGACGTGCACGCTCCCAGAACCAGGACTGTCGCAATGATCCGGAACCGCATCGGGTCTCGACCATAAAGCCAGCGCGGGCGACTCTCAAAAGCAGGCGGCCAAGAGCGAACAGCCAAGAGCGAGCGGCTAGTGCCGTGATTTTGCCCCGAGAGGCCCTGGAACGAGGCTTCGTATACTCGGTCGACCTTCTGAGGGGTTCCTTTCTTGACCAATGACGTCCTTTACGTCGCGCTAGCAGCAAGTCTCATGGCTCTTGGCCTGGCCGCGTTTTACGCCCGTTATGTGATGAAGGCTATTCCAGGCAACGAGCGAATGGTCGAGATCTCTGCGGCGATTCGCGAAGGAGCCATGGCGTTTCTCCGTCGGGAGTACACATGGGTGGCGGTGTTCGTGGCCGCCCTCGCCTTGGTGATCGGGTTCCTGCTTCCGTGGGGATCGCTGGGAGCCCCGGCCTTCGTATTCGGGGCGCTGCTTTCGGCGACGGCCGGATTCGCGGGGCTTCGCATCGCCACCGCCGCCAACTGTCGGACGGCCGAAGCTGCCCGTGTCGGTGGCGCCGCCCAGGCCCTGGCGCTTGCTTTCCGGGGCGGGGCGGTGATGGGTTTCACATTGGCCGGATTGGGACTCCTCGGTCTGGTGATCGGCTATCTGGTGACCAACACGTGGTTGCACCGGCCCGACTGGGCGCAGATCATCACGGCGATCGGATTCGGGGGTTCCTCGGTTGCACTGTTTGCCCGCCTCGGCGGAGGCGTCTACACCAAGGCAGCCGACATCGGGGCCGATCTGGTTGGCAAGGTTGAGGCCGGAATACCCGAGGATGACCCCCGCAACCCGGCTGTCATCGCCGACAACGTAGGCGACAACGTGGGCGATGTCGCCGGAATGGGGGCCGATCTCTTCGAGTCGTACGTTGGCTCGCTGGTTGCCCCCATCGCCTATGCGTCGCTGGCTTTCGCGGGGAGCGCCTTCCTTCCTCAGACGATCATGTTTCCGCTGGCCGTAGCGGCATTGGGAATGCTGGCATCGATCGGTGCGTCGTTCTTGGTTGGCCCCAGGCTGTCGCAGATATGGGGAGACAACCTCGGCAATGCCCTCCGGGCGGCCACCCTGGGAGCGGCGGTGATCACCGCGATCGGAGTTCTTCCCCTCTCCTGGTGGATGTTCGGTGGTGTTGCCGGAGTCGCCCACCCCTCCGGTCTCTTCCTCGCCGTCGTGGTCGGTCTCGTGGTTGGTCTCGCCATCGGTCAGATTTCAGAGTGGTTCACGTCGGATCATTTCAAGGTCGTCAAGGAGGTGGCCCGGAACGCCCAAACCGGTCCCGCCACGGTGTTGATATCGGGGATAGCCGAAGGCATGCGTTCGTCGGCGTACTCGGTCCTGCTAGTGGCGGGCGGCATCCCCGGTTCGTACGCGGCCGGCAACTGGGCCATGGGTGAAGGGGGTGGGGTCTACGGCGTTTCGATTGCTGCTATCGGGGTACTCGCCACCCTCGGCATCACTGTCTCGGTCGATGCCTACGGTCCGATCGCAGTCAACGCCGGGGGAATTGCCGAGATGGCGCAACTCCCACCGGAAGTCCGTCAGGCCACCGACACTCTCGACGCACTCGGCAATACGACCGCGGCCGTCGCCAAAGGCTTTGCGATCGCTTCTGCGGCCGTGACCGCGCTCGCTCTGTTCGCCGCTTTCGCCGAGGCGGTGTCTCTCGACTCCATCAATCTGATCAATCCGGCAACCACTGCCGGGCTGTTCGTCGGAGGGATGTTTCCCTTCCTCTTTTCCGCCATCACGATGAATGCCGTCGGGCGGACGGCCAACAAGATGATCGAGGAGGTGCGGCGGCAGTTCCGCGAGATTCCCGGTTTGCGGGACGGTCGGCCCGGGGTGAAACCTGAATACACCAAGTGTGTCGATATCGCCACCGCCGGCGCCCTCAGGGAGATGATCGTGCCGGGATTGCTCACCATCGCGACACCAATCGCCATCGGTTTCATCGATGTCGAAGTTCTGGGCGCCTTCCTGGCCGGATCCCTGGTTACCGGCTTCCTGCTGGCCATCTTCATGGCCAATGCCGGCGGCGCCTGGGACAACGCCAAGAAGTTCATCGAAGCCGGAGCCTTCGGCGGGAAAGGCTCGGACGCCCACAAGGCCGCCGTGATCGGCGACACGGTCGGGGATCCTTTCAAGGACACATCGGGCCCGGCGATGAACATAGTCATCAAGGTGATGACCATCGTTTCGCTTGTCTTCGCCTCGGCTTTTGTGAGCTGATCGCCCCGATGTCAGAAGACGCCGAAATCTGGCTGGTCCGTCATGCCCGCACCGATGCCAACGCCAGTGGAATCTGGCAGGGAAGAATCGACGGCGATGTCGACCAGGTAGGTGAGGGTCAGATCGCGGCTCTGTCGGCCAGGGTCGCCGGGCAACGCTTTGATCTGGTACTCAGTTCGCCTTTACAGAGAGCCCGGAAGACGGCCGCGGTCTTTGGCGATCCCATCATCGAAAGCGAGTTGGTGGAGATCGACCTGGGTCGGTGGGACGGGTTGACCACGACCGAGCTCATAGACGGTCACCGTCTCGATCTGGAAGCCTTCGCCCGCGGCGATGAGGTCCGGTTGGGAGGGATTGGCGAGACTCCCCAACAAATCTCTATGCGCATCGAGTCGATCATTGCTCGGGTCTTCGATCGGCTCCAGCCCGGGGAGAGAGCAGTGGTCGTCACTCACGGGGGTGTCCTCGATGCCGTGACCCAGCGTTCGTTTGGCCGTGACCGGGCAGGGCGACGCCTCGGTGGCCTCACCGACAACACCGGGATCACTCGCCTCATTCGCCGTTTCGGGCGTACCCGTGTCGTTTCGTTCAACGACACCGGCCATCTTGGGGCTAGACCGGCGGCGGTGAGCGACGCTCTCGCCCGAGACCAGGCGAGTCTGGTTCTGATCAGGCACGGCCAAACCAGGGCCAATGTGGAGCGCCGCTGGCAGGGTCAATCCGATTGGGGGCTCGACGAGATCGGCCGGCGACAGGTAAGGGCTCTGGCCGAGTGGTACGGGCGTCCTGACCGGGTCATCAGCTCTCCGCTGGGGCGCGCCCTCGAGACCGCCCGGGCTTTGGTGCCCGAGCCCGAGGTGATCGATGGGCTGGCCGAACTCGGTTTCGGGGAGTGGGAGGGTCTGACGATTGAGGAGGTCCGGGCCAGTCATTCCGTGTTGTACGACCACATCTTCGTCGATGGCAATGACCTTCCCAGGGGAGTGACCGGCGAATCGTGGGCACAGCTGACCACGAGGTTCCGGGCGGCGATCGATTCGATCGATCTCAGGCGAGGGCAGCTGACCGCGGCGGTCACGCATGGTGCCGCCATTCGCTCCTACCTGGCCGATCTGGCCGGGGCCGGGTGGTCGGCCGCCGGTGCCTGGGAAACGCCGGCCAACAGTTCGGTCACCCATCTGGTGCTTGGTGAGCGCGGACCTCTTATCGTTGACTTTTCCTCTGCCATCCATCTGGAATCATTGCAACCGGGATCATTGGCAGATTGAATCATTGGTAGGGCCCACTCGACAGGACCCGGCAAGGAAGAGGGATGACCGCTCACTACGACTCTCGCAAATACGCGCTGATCAATCGCTGGAACCCTCGCAACCTCGAGATAATCCGCGATTGGGTCGCCCCTGCCCCGGGGGAGCGGGTTCTCGACGTGGGATGCGGGAAGGGTCATCTGGTCAAGGCTTTGAGTGAGCTCGGGGTCGACTCGATAGGAATCGACCTGAACCCGAATGCAGCTGACGTGGCGGTGGTGCCGAGGGTCAGAACCATGTCCGCCACCAATCTCGATTTCGAGGATGGCAGCTTCGATGCCGTGGTCTCGTTCCACGCCATCGAACACATACCCCCGGTCGAAGAGGCCATCGCTGAGATGGCGCGGGTCGTGAAACCGGGTGGGAAAGTCTTGCTGGTCTACCCGGCCGAGCCGATCCGCGGTCTCTATGCGATTCCCACCTCCGTCATCCTCCACCGCAGCCCCTTCAAAGCCCGCCAGGTTCATGTCCACAAGCTCAACGCCAGGAGGGTCCGCAAGCTTGCAGCCACGGTCGGGCTTCGCCAGCTCAAGGCCAAGTTCCGGATATGGCCCTCGCCCGAGTACGCGTCCTTGTTCGATCGTGTCTAGTCGGGAATTCGATGCTTGTAATTTCGACCTGACACGGTGAAGCTGTGAGCCCGTTTGCAAGGAGCAGCCTGGAGTGGGCCGGACTTTCGTCCTCGACACGTGCGTACTTCTCGCCGACCCGTCCGCAACCCTCCGCTTTGATGAGCACCAGGTGGTGTTGCCAATGGTCGTTGTCGAGGAACTCGATCGCAAGAAGACACGACTCGACGAGGTTGGGACCAACGCCCGGGCAGCGCTGCGCCTCCTGGAGGAGCTAGGAGCCTCCAGGCGTCAGGGACTGCGTGAACCCGTGGGCCTCCCGAGCGGAGGCAGCCTGCGCATCGAACTCAATGGGGTCGTCTCCGAACGCCTTCCGGCGGTTCTTGACCCGGCAACTCCCGACCACCGTCTGCTGGCCTGTTGTCTGAACCTGGCCGACGCTGGCACCGAGACCGTTCTCGTCACCAAGGACGCTGCTCTTCGAATCAAGGGCGCCCAGCTCGGTCTCGAGGTTCAGGACTATCGGGCCGACACGGTCCCCGTCGAGGAGCTCCACTCCGGTGTAAGCGAGGTGCAGGTTGATGCCGCCATCATCGACCGGATCTACGACGAGAACAAGGTGGCGCTGGCTAACACCGATGCGTTGGTCAACCAGTTCCTCGTGCTGCGAAACGGATCACAGTCGGCACTGGCCCGGGTAATCCAGTCCCACCCGGACACCGTGGTCGAGCGGGTGCCCAACCATCTCCGGGTATTCGGTATCGAGCCCAAGAACCTGCGTCAGACTGTGGCTCTCCACCTATTGATGGATCCGGACATTCCAGCCGTGTCGCTGATGGGCATGGCCGGCACCGGCAAGACCTTCCTGGCTTTGGCCGCCGCTCTCGAGCAAGTGGTGGAGATGGCCCGCTATCGGAGGGTGACGGTCTATCGCCCGTTGATCGCCGTCGGTCGGCAGGAGATTGGTTTCCTGCCGGGCGATCTTGGCGAGAAGCTGGCCCCATGGATGGCGGCTGTTCACGACAACCTCTATGCCCTCTTCTCCGACGCCGGACCCGATGGTGCCCGCGGGGCCGCCGATGATCTGATTGCCCGCGGCGAGCTGGAGATGGCCGCCATCACCTACCTCCGCGGTCGTTCAATCACCGGTGAGGTGGTGATCATCGACGAGGCCCAGAACCTGGAGCTCCCCACGCTCAAAGTCATCCTCACCCGCATGGCCCGAGACTCGAAGGTTGTTTTCTGTGGGGATCTCACCCAGGTGGACAATCCCTACATCTCCCCGTTTGGTGGAATGGCCGCCTTGATCGAGAAGTTCAAAGGGTCGCACCTCTTCGGGCATGTAACCCTTGAGCGATCGGTTCGTTCACCCCTTGCCGAGATGGCGGCCACGATTCTCTAACCGTCCGTAGTCTCCACTCGTGCGTCTCGCTGCCATTGTTCTCGCCGGCGGTCGGGGCGTTCGCGTCCGGGGTGAGGTCAACAAGGTCTTTCTTCCGGTCCAGGATCGAGCGGTGCTCGACTACTCCGTCGAGACCTTTCAGCGCGCCAACCAGGTCACCCAGATCGTCATAGTCGCCCGACCCGAGGATCGTGACCGGCTCGGTCATCTCACCGCCGTGGGCTCAGGCGCTCCGGTGTCGGTCGTAGCCGGAGGTCCCACCCGTCACCAGAGCGAACTGTCCGCGGTTGAATCGCTTGCCACTGCGATCGAATCGGGAGCGATCGACCTGGTTGCCATCCACGACGGCGCCAGGCCCTTCATGACGCTCGAACTGTTGAACGCGTGCATCGAGGCTGCGGATCGTTTCGGGGGGGCGATCCCCGGGATGCCACCCGATGCACCTCTCTATCAGCTTGGCGAGAGCGGAGCACGGCCGCTCGCGGCCGAAACGCTGATCCGGGCCCAGACCCCCCAGGTATTCAAGGCCCGCCCCTTACTGGCGGCCTACCGGGCTTCGGTGGAAGCCGGGTTCGAAGGTGTCGACACTGCCGAGACGATTGAGAAATTCAGCACGCTCGAGGTGGCGATCATTCCCGGCGACGAGCGCAACATGAAGATCACCTTCGTCGAAGACCTTTTCCGGGCCGAAGACCTGGCGACGAATTGGGCGGATGGTCGCTGGCGTCGTTAACCGCCCGGTCCAGCACAACCTTCTCCC
>CAZPIZ010000098.1:0-1662 GCA_964586615.1 uncultured Acidimicrobiaceae bacterium
GGATCGATGGGCGGTCGACGCCCAGATGATGGTTGACACCGGGATCGAATTGGTTCGCATCGGCGAGTTTGCCTGGTCGACCATCCAGCCCTCCCCCGACCGGCACAACTGGGCCTGGCTCGACCGGGTCATCTCCACCCTGGCCGGGGCCGGGCTCAAGATCGTGCTCGCCACTCCCACCGCCGCTCCCCCGGTTTGGCTCGCCCTTGAACACCCCGAGGTTCTCTCCGTAGGGCCCGACGGCGGGCGCCGCGCCTATGGCACCTGTCGCACCTCGGCTGTCTACCGGGCCGAGAATGCAAAGATCGTCGCTGCCCTGGTCAAGAGATACGGGAAGAACAATGGCATCTTCGCCTGGCAGATTGACAACGAACCGGGAAAACACGACTCCGCCCGCTGTTGGTGCGACGAGTGTCAGAGCGGTTTCGGTCAGTGGCTGAAGGAGCGTTACAAGACCATCGACGGATTGAACTGGGCCTGGGGCACCGCCTCCTGGTCGGGGACCTATCCAGGCTTCGAGGCGGTCAGGCTCCCGGTGCCGACCATGGTGACCAACAGCTTGGCCCTACGCCTTGCCCACCATCGCTTCGCCAACCGGCAGGTGATCTCGGGATTGACCGAGCAGTACCGCCTGATCAAGCGGGGTTCGCCGGGACGGGACATCGTCACCAACCTGTCTGCCATTGATATCGACCTCGACGCCGGCGATGTTGCCCGCCTCGGCGGCATCTATGCGATCGACTCCTATCCCCACACCATGGCCGGTCCTCTCGACCCTGCCCTCTCATTCGATCGGCGTCCGGCCGGACCGGAGACCCGGGTGTGGGTGATGGAACAGCAGGTCGGCCCGATCAACCGGACCCCCCTCAACCCGGCGGTGCCGCGCGGTCAGGTGTGGGCCTGGATCGCCCAGGCCGTCGAGCACGGAGTCGAAGCGATGTTCTTCTCCCGATGGAGGGCGTCCCGCTTCGGACAGGATCAATACCACTCGGGTCTGCTCAACCACGACGGCACCCCGACCCGGGCCCTTGACGAAATCGCCGGAGCCATGGCCGAGTTCGCCGAGGCCCCCGCCGCCAAGGAACCGGAGGTGGCCCTGTTGTGGAGCACCGAGGACGCTTGGCTGATGGATATCAATCCCCAGCGCCACGACCTCACCCACCGCCAGATGCTGCTCGAGGTCTACGCCGCTTGCCGCCGGCTGGGACTGTCGGTGGCGGTGGTCGATCCCCACGACGACCTCAGCCCCTATTCGATCGTCCTTGCCCCGGCTTTGCTCATCACCGACCCCGAACGACAGGATTCGATCTGGAAGGCAGTCGACGCCGGAGGTCTGGTGGTGCTCGGTCCCCAATCCTTGGTGATGGACCCGGAGGGAGCGATCACCGATCAGCCCAAACCGAGCGGCTTCTCGATCGACCTGGAAGCCACGGTGGCCGAGTCGCTCTCACAAACCCTCGACGTCAGGGTCTCGCCTTACGGTGCCAAGGCCGGTCCCTGGACCGACGTCATCTCCAATCATGGAGCAACCACCATTGCCACCTATTCGGGGGGCACCTATCTCGATGGCCAGCCCGCCGCGGTCCGCAAGGGCAACCTGGTCTATGCCGGTTTCAGCGACCGCGACGCCTGGACCGCCCTGCTCTCCGATCTGACCGGGAT
>CAZPIZ010000098.1:1762-6773 GCA_964586615.1 uncultured Acidimicrobiaceae bacterium
CGACCCGAAAAGCTCGTCAACTGAGATGACGGGGGATTTCGCACAGATTCGGGTCTGTTGTGGTGTTCGTGTTCGGGAAACGTCCATGTCAATGTGACGAACGAGCGCTACCGATCAGTCACCCTTGCCTAGGTCCCGGACCGCACCACCGTCTACCGTGGCCACCGAAACCGGACAGAGCGAGGGATGCGGACCCAAGTCGTCATTGTGGGAGGAGGCCCGGCGGGCACTCTCCTCTCCCAGCTTCTCGATCTCGAGGGAATCGAGAGCGTGATCCTCGAACTCCGCACCCGCGAGTACGTGCTCTCCCGGGTCAGAGCCGGGGTCCTCGAACAGGGAAGCGTCGATGTCCTCAAAGATGCCGGAGTCGGAGAGCGGATGGTCCGAGAGGGCCAGGTCCACGACGGGGTCAACCTGGCCTTCGGCGGTAGGTTGTTCCGGGTCGACTTCCGGATCCTCATCGATCGATCGGTCATGATCTACGGTCAGACCGAGGTCCAGAAGGATCTCTACGACGCCCGCGACCGCCAGGGTGGGCAGATGGTCTTCGAGGCTCAGGACACCGAACTGCATGACCTCGACACTGGCACCCCCTATGTCACATATCGCAAGGATGGGATCAGCGAACGGATCGACTGCGATTTCGTGGCCGGGTGTGACGGGTCGCACGGTGTGTCACGGGCGTCGATCCCCCCCGATCTAGTCCAGACCTACGAACGGGTCTATCCCTTCGGCTGGCTGGGCGTTCTCTCCGAGACTCCACCGGTCAACGACGAGTTGATCTACAACAACCACCAACGGGGATTTGCACTGTGCGCTCTGCGCAGCCCGCATCTCAGTCGCTATTACTTGCAATGCCCGCTCGGGACCGATCTGGCCGACTGGCCCGACGACCGTTTCTGGGAGGAATTGTCCATCCGACTGCCCGAGGGTGTCACCAACCGGTTGGTGACCGGGCCCTCGATCGAGAAGTCGATCACCCCTCTGCGCAGCTTCGTGGCCGAACCGATGAGGAACGGCCGGCTGTTCCTGGCGGGTGATGCCGCTCACATCGTTCCCCCCACCGGGGCCAAGGGGCTCAACCTGGCCGTCACCGATGTGGTGTATCTGACCAGAGCCCTGATCCACCACTACCGGAAGGGAGGCACCGAGCTGCTCGATCGCTACTCGGACACCGCCCTCCGGCGGGTGTGGAAGGCGGTGCGGTTCTCGTGGTGGATGACAAACCTGATGCATCGCTTCGAGGACAGCGGCTCGTTCGGGCTGCGGGTGCAGGAAGCCGAGCTCGACTATCTCTCCACCTCGGTGGCGGCCCAGACCGCCATGGCCGAGAACTACACGGGGCTCCCCCTCGTCTAGCTATTAAGTTGTCGACGTGGATGCGTATGAGCGAGGGATGCAGATCAGGCGCCAGGTGCTCGGCGACGAACACGTCGACCGGGCCACTGCCGCCACCACCGGGATCGACGCCGACTTCCAGCGATGGATCACCGAAACCGCCTGGGCCGGGGTCTGGGACCGACCGGGTTTGGACCGGCGGACCAAGTCTCTGATCACCATCGCCATCCTCGCCGGGCTCGGAAACGAGGAACTGGAACTGCACATGAAGGCGGCCGCCAACACCGGCGCCACCCCGGCCGACGTCGCCGAGGTGTTGTTCCATGTGGCGGTCTATGCCGGAGTCCCGGCGGCCAACTCGGCGTTCAAGATGGCCAAACGTCTCTATGACCAACCCGGAGATCAATCGTGACAATCCAGGGGGCCCGCGCCTACGCCGATCATCCCCCCTTCCGCTATCCCGATTACAGGTCGACGGTGAAGCGGTCCCCGGAAAAGGACATGGTGCGGATCCTGCGAACCCTGTCGGAGAACACCGGTCCCGGTCCGGTGATGGCCGAATTGTCGGCCGAGGACGCCGACCTCACCACCAACGCCGGGACCGGGCAGGCCGCCATCGGAGAGCGGATCATCGTCACGGGGCGGGTGCTCGACGAGGACGGAGGAGCCGTACCCGGCACCCTCCTCGAGATCTGGCAGGCCAACGCCAGTGGCCGATATGCCCACTGGCGGGAGACAGAGTTCCCCGCCGCCCTCGACCCGAACTTCCTCGGGGTGGGCCAATGCCTCACCGACGATGAGGGGGTTTACCGCTTTACCACCATCAAGCCCGGGCCCTATCCGTGGGGTAACCATCCCAACGCCTGGCGACCGGCCCACATCCACTTCTCTTTGATGGGTCCCATGCTGGGCTCCCGTCTGGTCACTCAAATGTACTTCGAGAGTGATCCCCTCCTCCCCCTCGATCCAATCTTCAACTCGGCCCCCGAGCACTCGCGGGGACGGATGATCGCCCACTACGACCACGACGTCACCATCGAGAACTGGGCGCTCGGGTGGCGTTGGGACATCGTGGTGCGGGGCAGCGTCGCCACCCCAATGGATGAAGAGGATTGATGGCGAGGCTGGGCCAGACCCCCTCCCAAACGGTGGGCCCCTACTTCTCGATGCTGCTTGGCGGCCAAAACTCCCTGCTCGGACCCGACCTGCCCGGCGAGCGGATCCGGATCGAGGGCCGGGTGATCGATGGCGACGAGGCCATCATCGAGGATGCGCTGATCGAGATCTGGCAGGCCAATGCCGGTGGGCGTTACCGCCACGAGGCCGACGACCGCACCGAGGTCGATCTGGATGATGGCTTCACCGGATTCGGCCGGGCCGACACCGATTTCTCGACCGGCCTGTTCTGGTTCGAGACGGTCAAGCCCGGCCGGGTCCGGGACCCCGAGGGTGAACTACAGGCACCGCACATCAGCGTGGTGGTTCAGGCCCGGGGGATGCTTAACCCGTCATTCACCCGCATTTACTTCTCCGACGAGGAGGCCGCCAACGAAGCCGATCTGGTCCTGAGAATCGTCCCACGATCGCGCCGCCCAACCCTGGTCGCCCAACTGGTCGATGGCACCGACCCCAAGGTGTATCGATTCGACATCCGCTACCAGGGTGAGGACGAAACCGTCTTCTTCGACTTCTGATTCGATGACCGGCCTCCCCACCTTCGATCCCGGTTTCACCACTTCTGAGATGACGGCGGTCTTCGATCCCGACCACCGGGTCAAGGCAATGCTTGCGTTTGAGGCGGTCCTGGCCGAAGCCGGAGCCGAGGCCGGTCTTATCCCGGCCGGGGCGGCGGCCGACATCGCCCGCGCCTGTGCGGCCTTCGCCGGAAATCCCGTCACCATCATCGCCACCACGTGGGAGACCGGGACCCCGCTCATTGCGCTGCTTGACGGAATCAAAGGCCAACTCTCCGAGGAGAGTGCCGGCTGGGTCCATCACGGGGCCACTACCCAGGACGCGGTCGATACCGCCCTTATGTTGCAGATGAGAGACGGTTTGGGGATTCTCAACCGTGATCTCTCCACCGTCGCCGGTCGGCTGGTGGAACTGGCCGATGCCCACCGCTCGACGCCGATGATGGCTCGCACCTTCCTCCAGCATGCACAGCCCACCACGTTCGGGGTGCGGGTGGCGCAATGGCTCGAGCCACTGGTGCGAGGGTTGATCGAATTGCGGCGGGTCGCCTCCTCGCTTCCGGTGCAACTGGGAGGACCGGTCGGCAATCTGGCCACGTTCGGAGAAGCCGGGACGGGAATCGTCGAGGCTCTCGCCACCAGGCTCGGTCTGGTTGCTCCGTTGATTCCGTGGCACACCGATCGCTCCCATGTGATCCGTCCGGTGGCAGTGGCCGAGACCATCGCCACCTCGATGGGCAAGATCGGATCCGACCTGGCCTTGCTGGCCCAGAGCGATGTGGCCGAGGTGAGAATGCGGGCAGGGGGGTCATCGAGCATGGCCCACAAACGCAACCCGATCGACGCGGTCCGGGCGGTTGCCGCAGCAGGAGCCTGCATCGCCGCCGCCTCGGCGGTACGGGTCACCCGCGGACACGAGCTCGAACGGGGGCTCGGGGGCTGGCACCTCGAATGGTGGGCGGTCCCGCTGGTTTTCCAGGCCGCCGCCGCCTCAGTGGCGGGGATCTCGGCCTGCCTGGGGAGCCTGGAGGTGGATGTCGAGCGAATGAAAAGCCGGACCTGGGAGATCGACGCTGCTACCCAAGCCGCCGCCGCGAACCTGGTCGATAGGGTGCTCGCTTCCGCCCGGGAGGTTTTGTGACGCCAACCGACAATGGATCCGTCGACAAGGGTGGGGTGAGGATCGCCTGGCAATCCTTTGGCTCCGGCGACCGTCCGGTGATCGTGTTCTCGCATTCGCTCGGTCTCGACAGCTCGATGTGGCAACCCCAGGTGGAAGCGCTGGCTGACGCCTTCCGGGTCGTTCTCGTGGATACCCGGGGACATGGCGCCTCGACCATGTCAGCCGATCCGTTCACGCTGGAGGGCCTGGGCAGTGATGTGCTGGCGGCTGCCACCGACGCCGGGGTCGATCGGTTCCATCTGTGCGGCCTCTCCCTGGGTGGCCAGATCGCTTTGTGGTCTGCGATCAATCGACCCGAACGGCTGCTCTCCATCATCGCCGCCAACACCGCGGCCCGGATCGGCAGCGAACAATCCTGGAGTGAACGGGCGGCGACGATCAGATCGGGAGGAATGAAGTCGATCAGTGGGGCGTCCCGGGGCCGCTTCTTCTCACCGGACTTCGACTCCCGCCGACCCGAATGGTTGAAGAGCACGATGGCCACCCTCGAATCATGCGATCCGCAGACTTACATCGCCTGCTGCGAGATGTTGGCTCACAACGACCTGACCGCCGGGGTGGGGTCAATCGACCTCCCCACCCTGGTCATCGCCGGCGAACTCGACCCGTCCACCCCCCCGGACCAAGTCCGCTGGCTGCACCACCAGATCGCCGGCAGCAAACTGGCGGTTTTGGAGGGAGCCGCCCATTTGTCGAGCCTCGACTGCGCCGACGAGTTCACCGCGGCCGTGCGCCATTTCCTCGATCGTCACCAGGCGAACTCTTAGACCTTCCGTCGATTCAGAATGTCAAGCTC
>CAZPIZ010000099.1:0-6714 GCA_964586615.1 uncultured Acidimicrobiaceae bacterium
GTAGCTGACGGACTCGGGCGGCTCCTCGGGACCTCCGGATAAGTTTGCCGCGTGGCGAAGCAGCCCGCCGGTCGGCCGGTGAGCTTGCCCTAGGCCGATGCGGCGAAGGCGGCGGCCCCTTCGTGACGGATGCCGATGTACCTGAGGTTGCCCTGCTCGACCTGGCGCCGGAGGGCATCTGCGAACCCGAGGTTGGAGTAGCCCGCCATCCCGAAGACGGTGTCCACCCCCAAGCCACAATGGTCTCGGCGAAAACGTCGGAAACGTCCCGGCGGTGGGCCGGCAGCGGAGGCAGCCCCACCCACACCTCACGGCCGGCGACGGCGTAGGCGTCGGCGGCGTCACTGAACCCCGGCGGGGCCGGCCGGTGATGGGGTCGTAGTCGTAGCCATGCCACGGGCAGCGCAGCCACCCCTGCTCGATCGAGCCTTCACCGAGCGGACCGCCTTGATGGGGCACTTGTTGCCCAGCGCCCCGACCCGTTCGGCCACCCGGGTGAGAGCAACGGTGCGCAGCCCGCAGAAGGCGGTGCAGACCCGACCGTCGGGTAGGTCGTCGAGGTCGGCGCCGTGGAACCACTCCAACGCGTCTGACTGGGCGGTGTCGGGCTTTGCTTCGCCTGCGGTCACGTGCCCTCCCGGGACTGGCTGAGTTCCGATGCTACGACCATGGCCCGGCCGTCACACGGGACAACACACCTGACCTCAGCCCTTGACAGCCCCCATCGTGAAACCCGAGATGAAACGGTCCAGGAACAGGTTGAACACCAAGGCGACCGGGACGGCTACCAGCACCGCGGCCGCCTGGAGCGACTGCCAGAAGAAGACGTCGCCCCGCACCAAGGCGGTGGGCACGCCGACGCTGATCGTCTTCTGGGAGGTGGCCGAGATGAACGACAGAGCGTAGATGAACTCATGGGCGGAGAGGGTGAAGGCGAACACTGTGACCGCCACCATCCCCGGGAACACCAGGGGGATGATGGTGCGCAGGACCGCCCCGGCCCGCGTGTAGCCGTCGACCATGGCCTGCTCCTCGATGTCACGGGGTATGCCCTTGAAGAACCCCATCAGCAGCCACACCGAGATCGGGATTGTGATGGTGGGGTAGACCACGATCAGCGACCACAGAGACTCGTGGAGGCCGAGGGCGGAGACCACCCTCGACATGGGGATGAAGAGCAGGGTGGGTGGGATGAGATAGACCAAGAAAATGGCGATCCCCATCCTCTCTCCCCACCGCCCCACCAGGCGGGCCAGGCTGTAGGCGGCGGGGACGCTGACGACCAAGGTGATGACGACCACCGCCAGTCCCACCAGCACGGTGTTCCAGA
Source organism: uncultured Acidimicrobiaceae bacterium (assembly GCA_964586615.1). Classification (GTDB taxonomy): domain Bacteria; phylum Actinomycetota; class Acidimicrobiia; order Spongiisociales; family ZC4RG35; genus DATEEG01. The sequence continues at coordinate 1,331 of CAZPIZ010000099.1, forward strand.
CGAAAGTTACGAACTCGGTGTTGGTGAACAGGTAGGTCAGGTGCTCGAGCGTGGGTGGGTCGGTGAACCAGAAGGGGTTGTTGGCCTTGGTGTAGAGGTCGCCGTCCTGTTTGAACATCGTGATGGTGCTCCACAGGAACGGGAATGCCGCCGCCAGGGCGGCACCGAAGGCCAGGGCGTAGAGAGCCACCCGTCCCCACACCCGCCTCCGGTCGGCCTGGCGACGCTCCACCTCGAGCACGGTCACCTCACAGCACCTCCCGGCGGCGGGCGAACCGCAGGATGAAGGCGGCCACGGCCACCAGAACGGGGAGCAGGAAGAGGGCTGTCCCCGCCCCCTGCGCCAGGTCGCCGCCTTCGATCCCCTTGAAGAAGGCCCAGCTGGCAAGGACCTGGGTGGAGTTGGTGGGACCGCCCCGGGTGAGAACGTAGACGACGGTCATGTCGGTGACGGTGAGGATGACACCGAACAGCACCGCCACCCCGATGATGGGGGCCATGAGCGGGACTTCGATCTCCATCGTCCTCCGCCAAAAGCGGGCCCCGTCGATGTCGGACGCGTCCCTGATCTCGGTGGGGATGGCGATCATCCCCGCCATGATGATCACTGCTGCCAGGGGGACTATCCGCCAAGTGTGGACCGTGATCACCGACGCCAGGGCCAGGGCGGGCTTGCCCAGCCAGATCACGTTGGACTCGATCAGCCCCAGTTGGCGGAGGATCCAGTCGATGGGGCTGAAGATGGAATCGAGCGTCCACAGCCAGGTAATCGCTGCCAGCGACACCGGGGTGGTCCAGGGCAGCAGCACAAGGAAACGGACCAGCCACCTGCCCTTGAAGTCCTTGGTGAGGATCAGGGCGAGGGCGGTGGCCAACACCACCACCAGGGCATTGGAGACGACCGTGAACACGAAGGTGTTGCGAAGCGACTGCCAGAAGACGGGGTCGGCCACCACCTGGCGCAATGTGGCCAGGCCCACCAGGTCGAGGCTGGGGTCGCCCACCGTCACGTCGCTGAACGCCAAGAGTACCGCCAGCACGAACGGGAAACCCACCAACACCAGGATGTAGAGAACTGCTGGTGTCATGGCGCCGACAGCGAGGAAACGCTCGTTGTCGAGGAGATGACGGCGCCCCCGGGCCCCCTGTTGCTTCTCCAACCCAGCGACTGCCTCCTCGCTCATGGTCCCCCACCGTCGATCCGCAGGCCGGTGGCAGAGTCGAAGTATCTGAGATCGGCCGCCGCCACCCCGAAAGAATGGGTGGTGTCCGGTGCCACCGACATCCCGACGGGTACCCGAGCGATCACCTTGGTGTCGTCGAAGCCCTCCACCGTCCCATAGAGGTAGCGGTCAGAGCCGAGGTACTCGGCTCGGTTCACGTGGAAACGGAACAGGGTGGGAAGTTGATCGGGGGGGATTTCGGCGGCGGGCCGGAAGTTCTCGGGCCGGAACCCGACCGTCCGACCTTCGCCCTTCAGCAGGTTCATGGGCGGGGAGCCGATGAACGTGGCGACGAACGTGTCGGCCGGGTCGGCGTAGATGTCCTCGGGAATGCCGAGTTGGCGGATGCGGCCCTCGGACATGACGGCGATCCGGTCTCCCATGCCCATGGCCTCCACTTGGTCGTGGGTCACGTAGATGGTGGTGGTGCCGATTCTCCGCTGGAACGCCAACAGGTCGTCACGAGCGGCGGCGCGCAGCTTGGCGTCGAGGTTGGAGAGCGGTTCGTCCAACAGGAAGACGTTCGGCTCCCTCACCAGGGCCCGGGCCAGGGCGACCCGCTGGCGCTCTCCCCCCGAGAGCTGACGGGGCCGGCGGTCCAAGTAGCGATCGATGCCCAACAGCGTCGCCGCCCACCGCACCTTCTCGTCCTGGACCTCCTTTTCCACACCGTGGGCGCGGAGGGGGAAGGCGATGTTGCGGTGGACGGTCATGTGGGGGTAGAGGGCGTAGCTCTGGAACACCATGGCGATCTTGCGGGTGCGGGGAGGCAGCCCGTTCATGAGCGCCCCACCGATGTGGATCTCGCCCGATGTGGGTTCTTCCAGACCGGCGATCATCCGCAACAAGGTCGTCTTGCCACAACCCGAGGGCCCCAGGAGCACCAGGAACTCGCCCTCGGTGGAGGCCAGGTCGACATTGTCGACCGCCACGGCCTCGCCGAAACGCTTGGTCAACCCCCGGGTCTCGACCACCGACACTGTCAGTGCCCCGCCGCGATCAGGAGTCGCCTCCCACCAGGCCCCGCTCCTGCCAGTCGGCGAAGATGGCCTTGATCTTGGTCTCGGCGTCCGCCACCGCCTGCTCGGGCGTCTTGTCGCCCCGGGCCGCCTCGGCGAACATCACCGGTATCACCGCCTCCCCGAACACCTGGCCCACCGCCGGGTTGGCGGGGCCGGGATGGCCGATGTTCGTGCTCCAGTCGAGAGCGTTGCCGAGAACCGACAGCTTGTCGGCCGGCTGGGACCCGAAGGGATCTGAGCTGATCCACGTCTGCAGATTGGGCACCCGCTCGGCGAAGGCGGGGAAGTCGTAGAGCTGGGAGTGCCAGCAGGCGGACTCGTAGTTGAGCGTGTAATGGAGCAGGAACTCCTTGGCGGCGTCGACGTTCTGGGCGTGGTTGGGCACGATCCAGTTGTACATCACGTGGGTGGCGACAAGCTGGGCGGCGGGCCCGGAGAGGGCGGCGCTGAAGAATGTGTCATTCGCCACCTCAGGGTTGGCCTCCTGGGAGGTCCGATACGCAGAAATGGAGTTGAGGATGTACGACAGTTCACCGGCGATCAGCCCCTGGTTGTTGGAGGCGGCCGTCCATGCGAAGACCTCGTCGGTCATCGCCCCCTTGAAGAGCTGGGTCATGTAGGCGACGGCGTCGAGCGTCTCCTGGGAGTTGATGGCCACGTTCTCGTTCTCGTCTTGGATCGACGCCCCGAAAGACCACAGCAGGGCCCGCCCCGCCATGTTGGAGTCGATCTCCTGGGACATGCCGATGCCCATCTGGACTCCCTGCTCGGAGAAGATCGAGGAGCCGCCCGCCAACAACTCGTCCCAGGTGGTGGGCCCGTTCGGGTACCCAGCGGTCTCCCACAGGCTGCGCCGGTAGTCGCCGGGGTCGGGGACCCAGCCGGGGCTGTAGGCGTAGAACTTGTTGGTGTTCGGGTTGAAGCTCGACCGTCGGCTGAGGGCGAGCTGCTCGCCCCAGCGGCTGGCCGCTTCCTCGGTGACGTCGGCCATGTCGACCACGCTGGGCTCGAACTGGGACAGGGGGGCGATGTATTGGATGAGATCGTGGCCCTCCCCGGCAGAGATCTCAGAGGAGATTCGGGCGGGGATATCGGCCACGTTGATGTGGTCGACCGTCACGTTGACACCGGTCTGGGAACCCCATTCCTGGACAAAGGGATCGAACCAGGTGTCATGGGCAGGCACGAAGTGGCTCCACAACAGGATGCGCAGGTCGCCCGAAAGCGAGACGATGGGATCCATGAACTGGGTGGCCGGAGCGCCGACCGTTGTCGATGGACCGGCGGCGGTGGTGCCAGGCCCGGCGGTTGTGCTGGTACCGGCCCGACCCCCGCACGCGGCGATGCCCGCCAAGCTGAGGTACCTCAAGAACTCCCTCCGCTTCACTCCGGTGAGCTCACGGGGATCAAAGGTCATTTCGGTTTCCTTCCCGAGTCGGACGTCGAAACCGACCCTACACCCCTGCCCGTTCGTGTGCAGGGTGACGAGAGCGACCAACACAGCCCGCCGCGGATGGGCTCCTATGAGTCCGTGAAGCCAACCATGGGCATGTCGGCCATCATCGCCAGCCGTCCGGCGTCGGTGCCGTCGTAGCTGTTGCCCATCATGCCGAGGACCATGGCACCGATCGAGGCTAACTCGGCGGTCACAGGAACGCCGAACATACGCGGAGATGTCCACGAATTGCCTTGCTCGTCCTATTCCGCACACTTCGTTAGAAAAGCGTTAGAAATTCGGGGCCAGCCACCCTCTATGCTCAGAAATAGACAACTCACCGCGCATGATTTCGTCAATGCTGGCGGGGAAATCTCGTACCGTGTCGGAGGGGGGACTCGAACCATGACCCCACCGGGTGCGCCTTCCGGTGAGTTCTCTGCGGCAGCGTGAACTTGCGGGCGCCGATCATTGTGGGCAGGTGGAGAAGTAAGAATCGTGTTCTGCCCCGAGTCCTCAGCCCCCGCACACCCCCGGTAGATACCTTCTAAGGTATAATGTGGCTGTGAACCGAAAAGAGGATGCAACTCGTTGGCCAGTTTGGGCTCTGATCCGGGAAGCCAGACACCGAGCCGGACTCACCCAAGCCCAGCTCGCCCAACGGGTCGGCACCTCCCAACCAGCCATCGCCCGCTACGAGAAGGCACGGTCCATGCCCGATATGGCCACCCTGTTTCGCATGGTCGAAGCCTGCGGGTTGGAGCTTCGCCTCCAACTGGCTGAGCCTGACCGGCAGCGGCAAGCCACCGAACGGGCCGCCATCGAGCGCAGCCTCGAGGACCGGCTCCTCACTAACCAGGCCTACACCGAGCTGGTAGCGGAACTGCGACGTGGGTGACCCCAACGCCCCGCCGCTGCAAGCCAAGAAGCTGTTCGGCCTCCTCGACCAGCACGGCGTGCACTACGTGGTCGTGGGGGGCCTCGCCGCCATTGTGCATGGGTCGGCTCGAGCCACCTTCGACATCGACCTGGTCCCCGACTGGTCCACTGCAAACCTGAAACGGCTAGCTGCCGCCCTGCGGGCCGCCGACGCACAACTACGGGTACCCGACACCAGCCCCCTCGACTACCCAATCGACGTCGACTCGCTACGCGCCTTCGAGGTGTCCACCTGGAGGACCCGCCACGGCGACCTCGACATCATCACCGGCACCCCGACCCTGGAACGAGGCCGTCTCGCCCAATACCCAGAACTCGCCCGCCGGGCTCACCGGCGGGAGGCATTCGGCATCACCATCCTCGTCGCCGACCTCTCCGACATTATTGAATCCAAACAAGCCCTCGCCCGCGAACCCGACCTCGCCGCCCTCCCCGAACTCCACCGGCTCCGCGACCACCTCACAAGACGAGACCTCGACCCTCATGGCGACGTGTCTTGACCTGGCTGGTGAGTCGATGGTGGAGGTACTCAGGCGACCGCTGTGTCACCGACCGACGACATCATGATGATGACGATGCGTCCACAGACAATAAGTAGCATCAACCAGATACCCACAGCTTCGGGAGAATCAGATGACTCGTTATCGGGATTCACAGCCAATCCGATGGGATCAGGAGCACTCTTTCCTGCTGGAGGTGCGCTGTCGAAGGGTGGTCGCCGTGTCCCCTACCGGCACATAGGTGATGGGCGTGATGGCGCTCGGC
>CAZPIZ010000100.1:0-6667 GCA_964586615.1 uncultured Acidimicrobiaceae bacterium
CTTCGACAGTTTCTGTTCCGGTGCCCTTCACCCTGACCGTTTCCACACCGGCAAGGAATTCGTGATCGCAATCAGCAGGCTTCTCGATCTCATAGGTCCTTGATCGGCGTCCGGGCCCTCCTGCTGGAGACGTCGAAGGTCGCAACCTCCTTTGAGCCGCTCATTTCAACGGGTGCGCTCTGTACAAATGCATTGGACCTGAGATCCCTTTGAGTTCGACGGGTCCGACCTCGGTGAAGCCGACAGCAACGTCATTGGAGGCGTTGACAACCTCTTGAGTCACAAGAACTTCGCCGGGCCTGGCGTAGTCGGCAATGCGGGCCGTGATGTTGACAGTGCGGCCGAAATAGTCACCCTCCTGGAACAGCACCGGGCCAGCATGGAGACCGACGTGGGCCGGCGGGAGCCCCACCGATACTGCCGCCTCCACCATGTCGAGGGCGGCCAGGACACCCCTCCCAGGCTCGGGAAAGTGGAACATGACGCCATCCCCCAGCCATTTGATTGCCTTGCCGCCGTGTCGCACGGAGTTCTTCTGGACGAGGCTGGCGAGGCTCCTTGCAAGCTCAGCCGCCACTGCATCCCCTTGCTCCTCGGTGAGCCGCGTGTATCCAGTCAGATCGAGAAAGCACATCGCCGGGAATCGCTCGGGTGGATTGTGAAGGCCCGCACCGGAAAGGACCGCTTCGAAGCCTTCGAGGATGTTTCGCATCCACGAGTTTGCCTGCTGTCCGTGATAGACCGCCAGAAGTGCCTGGTCGGTGAGTTCGGCGAGAACTGGCGACAACTCGTTTGAGACTTTGATCATTTCCGCCGGATCCTGCTCACGCATGAGCGGCTCCATGACCTCGCTCCGCCACCAGTCGGATTCTGTCTCGGCGATTCGTCGCGTGCTGTCGCCCGACACCCGGAGGGCTCGTTCGATGACCTCGAGGCGAAACCCGCGCTCGTGTTGGAGCTGGACGAGCGGAACCACCAGCAGCTCATCCTCGCGGATGCGGTCCTCAGGATGCGGGGGCGCAAAGCCCATTGCTTCGCGAACGACCATCAGCAACTCGACCGGTATGCCCGTGTCCTCGCTCAGGGATCGAAAAGTTGTGTCTTTCAACGAAGCCCAGCGGGTATAGGACGGGCTGTCGATAAAGGAGAGCGAAAGCGCACCGCTCCGTATCGCTTGGCCCAATCCTTCGAGCGGCAGACCGGCGCCTTCTAGCGTCTGCACGATTCGAACCCGCCGAACGTCTCCCTCCGAGCGCAAGCCATCCTCATCTGGCTCAAGGATGCCCAGCTTCATCAGCCGCGCCACGTAGCTCGGCTCCACGCCGGCCCGTTCGGCGACCTGGGAACCCGGGATTCGCTCCATCGTCGGCAAGCGTAGGCCCCTTCCGGGCACTCGACAGGAGCGCGGAGCCTCCCTCTCGGCACGTGCCACCGAGCCCTCGCCCTGCGTCTACCGTCCATCCCGCAATGCCGGCCAACATCGTTCTAGGAACGCAGTGGGGTGACGAGGGCAAGGGTCGGGTTACCGACTACTTCGCCGAGGCGTCTGATTTTGTGGTCCGCTATCAGGGCGGCAACAACGCCGGTCACACGATCATCGTTGGCGACCAGAAAATCGCCCTGTCCCTCATTCCCTCGGGAGTTCTGTATCCACATTGCGTCCCGGTCATCGGGTCGGGCTGCGTGATAGATCCCAAGGTCCTCCTCAGCGAGATGGACATGGTGAGGGACCGCAATCTCGACCCGAGCCGACTTCGGATCTCGGCCAACGCCCATCTGATCATGCCCTATCACCGCAAGCTCGACGCAATGATGGAGCGCTACCTTGGTCAGAACAAGATCGGTACCACCAAACGCGGAATCGGCCCGGCCTATACCGACAAGTACTCGCGAAGCGGAATACGGGTCCAGGATCTATACGACCCCGGGATCTTTCGCAAGAAGGTCGAAGCAGCGTTGGAAGACAAGAACCGAATCCTTTCTCGTGTTTACAACCAATTGCCCATGAAGGCCAATGAGATAGCCGATGAATACCTGGGCTATGCCGACCGGCTGCTTCCCTACGTCAGCGACACGTCGCTGTTGCTCTGGGAGGGTCTGCGGGCGGGCAAAAAGGTGCTGTTGGAAGGTGCCCAGGGAACGCTGCTCGACGTTGATCACGGAACCTACCCCTTCGTCACGTCATCCAACCCGACTTCTGGCGGAGCGCTGATCGGAGCGGGCATCGGCCCCTCCGAGATCGAGGATGTCATCGGGGTCGCCAAGGCCTACATCTCCCGGGTCGGGACCGGTCCCTTCCCCACCGAGCTATCCGATGAGACCGGTGACCGATTGATCGAATTGGGTGGCGAGTTCGGGGTCGTCACCGGCCGACGTCGGCGGTGCGGGTGGCTCGACCTGGTGGCCTTGCGATACTCGGCCCGCATCAACGGACTAACCAAGCTGTTCATCACCAAGCTCGACATCCTCTCCCATTTCGAAAAGTTGAAGATCGCCATTGCCTACGAATCCAACAATTCCGATTCAGGCAATCCCGATTCCACCCGGGAACGGCACGAGCACTTTCCCCGTCAGCAGACGGTGCTTTATCACTGCACGCCGATCTACGAAGACTTCGAAGGCTGGAACGTCGAGATATCCGACATTCGTCGTTACGAGGTTCTTCCCAAGGAAGCCCGCCACTATCTCGAGTTCATCGAGGATCAGATCGGTGTCCCGATCGGCTGGGTGTCGGTTGGGCCCGAACGACATCAGCTGATCGAAAAATGAGGATCCTGCTCGTTGGTGGCGGCGGGCGTGAGCACGCCATCGGTTGGAAGCTGCGCCAAAGCAGCCGCGTCGATCGGCTCATTTCGCTGCCCGGCAACCCCGGTCTGGCTGAGCTGGGATCGGTGATCGAGGGGATCGACCCGAACAATGTCGGCGGGGTGGCGACCATGGCCGGACAACTAGGCGTTGACCTCGTGGTAGTTGGCCCTGAAGCCCCGCTAGCGGCAGGCCTGGTCGACGCACTCAACCGGCATCGAATCCCAGTGTGGGGCCCGACCAGAGCCGCCGCCCAACTCGAGTCGTCAAAAAAATTCGCCAAGGAGGTACTCGACCGGTCCGGCGTAGCCACCGCCCGCTGGGAGTCGTTTACCGACGAGGCCCCGGCAATTTCCTATCTCGACTCGAGAGAGGGGCCCTACGTGGTCAAGGCAGATGGTCTGGCGGCGGGCAAAGGAGTCCTTGTCACTCATGATGCTTCGGCGGCGGCCGGATGGGTGCGACGGTGCCTCTCAGGAGAGTTTGGTCAGGCCGGTACCACGGTGGTGATAGAGGACCACCTCGACGGCCCCGAGGTCAGCGTCTTTGCCTTGTGTGCAGGCACCGACGTGATCGCCCTTGAGCCGGCCCGAGACTACAAACGCCTGCTCGACGGCGACCAGGGTCCCAACACCGGTGGGATGGGGGCGTTCTCTCCTGTGACCAACCTGCCCGGTGGCCTGGTCGAGCACACCGTCAACCGCGTCATGAAACCGGTCCTGGCGGCGATGGCAGGCGACGGCAATCCCTACAACGGATTTCTCTATGCCGGTCTGGTCCTTACCCCAGACGGACCGCAGGTTCTGGAATTCAACTGCAGATTGGGCGACCCCGAGACCCAGGTCGTGCTTCCGCGCTTGGAGACTGACCTGGTCGATCTGATCGAAGCTGGAGTGACAGGCTCCCTCGGCGGTATCAAATGCAAGTGGGCGGAGACGGTGGCCGTCAATGTCGTGGTTGCCGCACCCGGGTATCCAGAGAATCCTCGGTTAGGAGACCCAGTAAAACTCCCGACGGCTGAGGACGGCGAGCTGATTTTCCACGCCGGAATAACCAAGCGGGATGGACAACTGCTGACTTCGGGCGGGCGGGTTGTCAGCGCCGTCGGCCTCGGCGCGACCACGGACGAGGCGCGACACAAGGCTTACGGCTTGACCGAACGTATTCGATTCTCGGGAAAGCACTACCGAAGAGACATCGCCTCGTAGCCAGGTCGGAGCAACTCGAAACCTAAGGTTATAGGCCGTGGTTTCGGCGGCAGATTGCCTTCAGATCCGACCCGGCTTTTTGAAGCCCGAAACTCGATGCGAAAAAGCCGTGGTTTCCACGGCCTATAACCTTAGGTTTCGGTTGGTTTCGCGAGCGGCGATTACCGTGGCTTCATGAAGGTCGCCATCGTCATGGGGTCGGGTTCTGACCGACCCATCATGGAGAAGGCGGCACAGATGCTCGACCGCTTTGGGATCGAGAGCGAGGTCAGGGTCCTTTCCGCCCACAAGACTCCCGACCAAGCGATCGCTTTCGCCGAGGGAGCGGCCGCGGCCGGGTTCGGTGTGATCATCGCCGGTGCGGGAAAGGCGGCCCATTTGGCCGGGGTGATGGCGGCCAAGTCGCTCCTGCCGGTGATCGGTGTGCCTCTGGCGGCCGCCCTCAACGGACTCGATGCTCTCCTGTCGACCGTCCAGATGCCGACCGGTATCCCGGTGGCCACGGTGGCCGTCGATGGCGCCCCCAATGCGGCCCTTCTGGCCGTGGCGATCCTTGCGGTAGGTGACCCCGAGTTGACCGCCAAGCTGGCCGACTATCGAAAGAAGCTGGCCGAGGAGACCTTAGGGAGCTGACCCGGCCAGACGCCAGAGCCGAGTCTCAGGTCTCAGGTTTGCTTCCTTAACGCCAAGGCCAGGTTTCCCTTTTGCTCCACCGCAACGTCTTTGAGGCCTAGCCAGGTTGCCATTGTCTTCATCTCGTTTGCCAGGGGGCCGGCGACCCGGGTCGGGTCCTGGCCTTCTTCGACATAGCTTCCCCGGATCCTCAGCACACCGGCCTGGCGGTCGCCTTTCAAATCGATACGGCCAACCAGCTCGCCATCGAGAAGGATTGCGAACACGTAGTAGCCGAAGACCCGCTTGGGCGGCGGTGTGTAGATCTCGATTCGATAGTGGAAGTTGAAGAGACGCTCGGTTCGGGGCCGGCACCAGATAACAGGATCGAACGGACAAAGAACGGCAACTCCGGTGATCGCCCTCGGCAGCCTGGCACCGGGCGACATATAGACGGGCCCCTTCCAATCGGCCACCTCCACCTTCTCGATCTCGCCGGCCGCGGCCATATCGGCCAGGATCACAGCTGAGGATTGAAGGCCCATTCGGTAGTAGTCGGCAATGTCGCGGATGGTCCCGATCCCGTGATGCTTCAGCGCCTTTTTCAAGAGCTGGCGTCGGGCCTCGTCCGGCTCGATCCGGGCCCTCACAACCTCGGCGGGGAGAACCCGCTCGGGGAAGTCATAGTGGCGGCTGAAATTGACCCGCTTGGCAACCGTCAACTGACCGGTAAAGAAGAGCCCTTCCAGTGCGACCTTGGCATCGGACCAGTCCCACCACGGACCTCGGGAGGCGGTGTGGCTATCCAGATCACCAGGGCGGATCGGGCCCCTTGCTCTCACCTCGTTGAGAACCTGTTCGACCGCATCGCGATTCTTCTCCTGCCATCGACGCATCGACGACCAACGTGCATCTGTCTCCATCCGGTACCGGAACAGTGGCCAATCTTCGACCGGAATCAGGGCCGCCTCGTGGGCCCAATACTCGACCATCTCACCGGTTCCCCATCCGAGCCGATCGGCCAGAGCCATCGGGTAGTTGCCGAGGCGGGCGAAGAATGGCAAGAAGTGGGCCCGGGCGACAACATTGACCGAATCGAGCTGAACCAGCCCAACCCTGTCAACCACCCGCCGCAGATGGCGAAGGTCGATCTTGCCGGTGGGGCGCGGCTCAGCAAAACCCTGGGCAGCCAGGGCGAGGCGACGGGCCTGAGCGACGGTGAGCCTGCGCATGGAGATGGGAGGGTAAATCCGACCCCACTCAATCTCTCGTTAGCCTCACCCTCCCGATGATCTCCCGTTACTCGTTACCCGAGATGGCCGGGCTGTGGAGCGAATCGCACAAGCTCGAAGTCTGGAAGGAAGTCGAGGCGCTGGTGCTCGAGGCCTGGGTGGGCCTTGGCGTAGCTCCCGAAGAATCGGCTGCCGCCCTTCGGAAGGCACCGGTTCCAACTCCCAAGGAGGTAGAGGAAAGAGAGCGCCTCACCGAGCACGATCTTGCCGCCTTCGTCGACCTACTCGCCTCATCGATGGACACTGGCGGGGAATGGGTCCACTACGGGCTCACCTCATCGGATGTCCTCGATACCGCCGGCGGGGTCATCATGTCGCAAGCAGGGGCAATGCTGGTCGACCGCACCGCATCGTTGTTCAGGGTCGTAAAAGCCCGCGCCCTCGAACATCGAGAGACGGTCATGGTCGGCCGAACCCATGGCATTTGGGCCGAGCCGACATCCTTCGGGCTCAAACTGGCCGGTTGGGCATTCGAGCTCTCCCGGGCGCATCAACGACTCACGGCCGCGACTGCCACGGTTTCGATCGGGAAAATCTCGGGTGCGGTTGGGACCTACGCCCACGCTCCAAGCGCGGTTGAAGAGCAGGTGTGCGCCCGGCTCGGCATCCAGCCCGAGCCAGCCTCAACCCAGATCACGGCTCGCGACCGCCACGCCGAGTTTCTCTCTGCCATCGCCCTGGTTGGAGCCTCCCTTGAGAAGATGGCTACCGAGATCCGCCACCTCCAGCGATCCGAGGTGAACGAAGTTA
>CAZPIZ010000101.1:0-6661 GCA_964586615.1 uncultured Acidimicrobiaceae bacterium
GGTGATAAGAACGATGTTTAGCCCCAGCCGCCGCCGCCGGGAGTTCTCACCAGGAGGCGGTCGCCGGGTTGCACTTCGAGAGTGGTTTTTCCCGGGAGGCGCTCGGGAGCCTGCCCTGGGCGGGTCAACCAGTCCTCGCCGGTCGCCCCGGGACCGCCACCCGCCAGACCCCAAGGCTGATTGCGACGACGCTCCCCCATCAGCGACAAAACCGCCGGCACCGAGAAGGTGATCTCCCGCTCGACCCCCTCGCCCCCCGGATAGCGACCGCCGCCACCCGAATCCCGCCGCAACGTGTAGCGAGTGACCCGGAACGGGTAATGCATTTCCAGCGACTCGATGGGTGTGTTCTTCGTGTTTGTCATGCCGGTGTGGATGCCGGACTGCCCGGCCAGTCCGGGACGGCCACCCTGGCCCCCCGCCACCGTCTCGTAGTACGCGAAGTCGTCGTTGCCCACAAGGATGTTGTTCATCGTTCCCTGTGACGCGGCCGGTACCCGATCGGGCGCCGCCTGGGCCAGAGCCCCCAGCAAGACGTCGGCGATCCTTTGGCTCGTCTCGACGTTGCCAGCCGCCACCGCCGCCGGGGCCCTCGCATTGACCAGGGTTCCGGGTGGGGCCAGCAGTGACAAAGGGCGATAGCAACCGCCGTTGGCAGGGATCGTCGGATCGGTTGCCACCCTGACTGCGTAATAGAGACAGGAACGGGTCACCGCCTCCACCGCATTGATGTTGCTCTCGACCTGTGGATCGGTTCCCGTGAAGTCTGCTGACAGATGACCGTCGGCGACGGTGATCGCCACTGCGATGACAACGTCCCTGTCACCCCACTCCATAACGTCGGAAAAGCGGTAGACGCCCGCCGGCAACAAGCTCACCGCCGCCCGGGTCCGTCGTTCGCCGTAGTCGAGCAAACCAGCCGCCAACTGATTGAACTCATCAGCCCCGGCGTCCTCGATCATTCGAGCGAGACGGACAGCCCCTACTTCATTGGATCCCATCTGCGCCGCCAGATCCCCTTCTCGCTCCCGGGGGGTCCTGGTGGCGTCGAGAAACGGACGATGGAACTCCTCTAGCCAAAGGCCGGCTCTGACCGCCACGGTGGGCGAGACCACATGGCCCTCTTGTTCCAGTCTCGTTGCGTGGGCGGGCATGGATCCGGGCGCCTCGCCGCCGACATCGGCATGATGCGCCCGATTGGCGACCCACGCCCGCAACCGTCCCCCCACGAATACCGGCCGCACCAGGGTGAGGTCGTTCAGATGGGTGCCCCCCGCGTACGGATCGTTCACGGCGTACTGGACGCTCGGCTCCGGGTCGAATCGGTCGACCACAGCCTGGACCGACGCCGGCATCGAGCCCAGATGGACCGGAATGTGCTCCGCCTGAGCCAGCATCTCGCCATTCGGCATGAAGACCGCCACAGAGCAATCGGCCCGCTCCTTGATGTTGGGAGAGTGTGAGGTTCTCTTGAGAACCGCACCCATCTCATCCGCCAGAGAAGTAAACCGGCTGCGGGCCACCTCCAGAGTGATGGGATCGATCACCATGTGACCTCAATCGCCCCGTCCTCGAGGATGACGGCTTTCTCGCCATCTCCGATCCAGGAGGTCGACTCCGGTTCCTCGATCACTGCTGGTCCGACAATTTCTGCACCTGGGCGAAGAACCGGGCGCCACCACCGCTGAACCGGCCGCCCGTCCGGAAGTGTGCGGTGGCCAAGATGGGCCTCACCCTCTTCGACTCGCAACAACAGCGACGACCAGTCGAGGACCGGTCCTGAGATCGCGGCTGCTCTCAGGGTCACCAGCTCGATTGGCTGATCGGGCCGGGAAAAGCCGTTGTGAGCCTGGTGGGCTTGGTGGAACCGCCCGGCCAGAACTTCCCATGTGTCGCCTGATTCCACCAGGACCTGGGTCTCGTGCGACTGGCCCGGGTATCTGAGGTCGGCCCTCATCTCCACCGTGTCGGGGGCCGAGCCGGTGCCGCTGCGAAAGCCGACGATCACCTCTGATTGGATCTCATCGACCCGGCCGCCAAGTTCGGTGGAACCCTGTTGCATCACGACGGTGCGGGCCAGGTCGTGGCGGGCAGGACTGAGAAGCAGACCGAGAGCCGAGAAGACCCCTGCGTGGGGCGGGATCAATACGGCGGGCATATCGAGGCGCCTGGCCAGCGCAGCCGCGTGCAAACCACCGGCCCCGCCGAAGGCCAACAAGGGGGCTTGCCGTGGATCGGCGCCCTGCTCGATCGAAACCTTGCGAATGGCCTGCTCCATGAGGGCGTCAACCACCTCGAGCATGCCCGCCGCGGCTGCCTCTGGTTGCAGACCCAGCTCATTCCCGATCACCTCAAGGGCTGCCAGCGAGGCGGCACCGTCGAGGATGATTCCTCCGGCGAGCGACCCTTCCGATCCGAGGCGACCGGCCACGAGATTGGCATCGGTCACGGTGGGGTTGGCCGCGCCGAGTCCGTAACAGGCCGGGCCCGGGTTGGCACCGGCGCTGTGCGGCCCAACCCTCAAGGCTCCGCCCGGGTCACCCCAGCCAATGCTGCCGCCACCCGCACCGATGGTGTGGACGGCAACGGAGGGCAGGCGGCAAGTGATGCCGGCAACCGAACGCTCCGGTCCCACCTCTGGCCGCCCGTCCTCGATCCGGCACACGTCGGTGCTCGTCCCACCCATGTCGAAAGAGATCACCCTTGACCAACCGTGGGCGGACCCGCAGGCGGCGGCCGCCACCACACCGGCGGCGGGACCCGAGAGCACTATCGATGCCGCCAGGTCGGTGGCGGACTCGATCGAGGAGAGTCCACCGCTCGATCTCATCACGAGGACCCGGTCCACCACCCCCGCCAGCGAATCCCGCAATGCCGACAGGTAGGCCGACACCGGTGGGCGGAGGTAGGCATTGAGGGTGGTGGTGGAGATCCGCTCGTATTCACGGAACTCACCACTGACTCGATGGGAAACGCTGATGGGAATCGTGGGAAAGAGTGCTTCGACCCTCAGGGCCAGATCGTTTTCAGGCGCCGGATCGTCATACGAATTGAGGAGAGCGATCGCGATCGACTCGGGGGACGCACCCTGGAGCAGGCCGCCAAGTTCGGTTGCCGGCTCCAAACCGTACCGATCTTCCCTCTCGACGAGAGGTCGGGGACGATCATCCATTGGGTCATACAGAGACGGCCGGTCCTGGCGGGCAATCTCGATCAGATCCTCAAAGCCCGCATTCGTCAGAAGAACCGTGCGAGCACCCCGACGCTCGAGAAGGGCATTGGTGGCGACGGTCGTCCCATGGAGCAGCAATGGATCCGCCCGGAAGCCGGCGAGTTGGCGAGCCCCCTCCGCCACCGCGACGCTCTGGTTGGGTGTGGTGGGAAGCTTGGCGGTGGTCAGTCGGGTGCCATCCCAACGAACGATATCGGTGAACGTCCCCCCGACATCGACGCCAATCGTCACGTGGAAAACACCAGCGCCGGGGGGAGCAAAGGCAACGATCCAGGGAGAGGGAGTTGGCCCACCGCACCCTCAGCTGATAGAAACTGGGTTGTGATCAGACTCGACCCCACACCAAACCCGAATGCCATCAAGTTTTCCGTGGGAACGCCGGTGGGAGGTCCCGCCACGTTCGTGGCCGGCCAACCGACCGATAACCCAATGGCATCAGCCATTCTGGAGCTAGAAGGTGTAACGAGCATATTCATGACGGCCGATTTCGTGACGATCTCGAAAAGCCCCGAAGCAGACTGGGGAGTGATCGTTCCCGAGGCGCAGGCGATCCTAGAGGAGCATTACGGCTGAGCAGGTCCGGCCGGTGCCGGGATGCGGTTGCCGGCCGAATCGGACCAGATCACCATCGGCCAGGCCACCCCGGTCGAATCCTCGAGCTGAATGACAAGGCGCCACCGGTCCCCTACCTGACTCCCGGCCAGGATCTCTGCGCCGGCACCGGCCGCAGCGGCGGCTACCTCGGCGGGCACTTCGGTTGGGGTCCAGCCTGATGCCTGCACCAGAAGCGGTGCGTCGGCCAACGCAGGAAGATCGGTGACCGACCAACCCTGCTCGGTCCAGGCAATTGTGATGACGACGCCAACCGGTGCGATCCGCCGGTAGCCCTCGCCTTCGGTGGCGCCAAGCCTGCGCACCACGACCAGCACCTCGTAGAGACCGGGGGCGGTTTCTTGCACCGAAACCGCTCGTGCCCATTCGACGAACGATCGCGCTCCGGAGGCGGCCACCGGCAAAGCGGAGCCATCCGGAAAGACCCGCTGGAGATCGTCTGCGATCTGAGTCCCGCCGTCGACTGTGAAGAAATCGGAGGCCAGCCACTCTGCCATCGCCGCG
This sequence comes from uncultured Acidimicrobiaceae bacterium, assembly GCA_964586615.1. Taxonomy (GTDB): domain Bacteria; phylum Actinomycetota; class Acidimicrobiia; order Spongiisociales; family ZC4RG35; genus DATEEG01. The sequence continues at coordinate 4,349 of CAZPIZ010000101.1, forward strand.
GCTTCAGCTTCAAGGCTCTCGGCCGGAAACGCCAATAGATCGGCTTCGGACCAGACCTGAGGGCCGGCGCCGGTGGTGGTAGGCCCAGTGGTGGTAAGTGCAGTGGAGGTCGGCGTCGTTGCCGCCTCCGCCCCCAAAGCACCAGTCGCCGGGGTTACCGATACCGAAGTCACCGGCGCTGAGGTCACCGATGTCCCCGTTGTTGGGGTCGGCACGACAGGGGTCGTTGCCCCGCCGTCGCGCACCAGGGTGGCCGTCAGCCCGGCGATGAGGACCGCTCCTGCCACCGCGTAGGGAATCAGTTTCTTCTGGCTCCCGGTAGGGGCGATCTGTTCCCAGGGGATGTGCTCGAATCGCTCGTCATCACCGGGAGGAGTTGTCACCGCCTGAAGGTATGGGCAGGCGCCGACCAATTCAAGGGGGCTGATGAGCCAACCGGGCCTCTGACGGGGTCGGGACTACCCTGAAAAGGACTCGATGGAACCACAAACTTCAAATGACTTCTAACTACGACCCCAAACCCGGCCGCTGGATGTTGCCGCTTGTCGTGCTGGCCATGGTTGCCTTCACCTTTCTGTTCGTGCGCGAGCTCCCCTCGGCGGCTTCAGCCAATGAAAACGGCGAAACTCCGGGTGGGAGTACCTCCAGCACAACCTCGACCACTGGAGCGGACGGAACCACGACCACTGCCGGCAGCGGCGAGGTGGACGGAACTACCCAGGCGTATGTCGACAGCCTGACCGGGTTCCAGACCACGCTCTCCGATCTTCAGACCCAGTTGGCTTCCGCCAATGGAGGATGGGATGCAAACCCCAAAACCATCACCTTTGATCAGGCCGAAGAAGCGTTCATCGCTGTGGCCGAAGGCTCGGCTGCATTCGTCGGCGAGGTACAGGCAGTAACCGTCCCGGCCGCATTGGTCGAGGCTCACAACGCGGTGATCGCCGCGGCCCAGCAGGCCGCCGACGCCGCCAGCCGGGCACTGGCAGGGTTGCGAGCCCCATCGCCCGATACAGGTGAACCTCGCCGGGCAGCCATAAACGATTTCGACACGGCCGTTGGGGCCTTTGGTGCGGCTGTCCAAGCCGCCACGGCCGCTGGCAGCGGCGGCTAACGACCCGTGGCACAACCCGGAATCGATGTCAGGATCCCAACGCCTGACGAGTTCGAGACCTATCGCTACGTGGTCGCCCGCAACTTCGGCGTCGACCCCCGGCCCGATGCAGCCGAAGGATTCGCCCGCATATGGGAACCGGAGCGGGCGTTCTGTGCCTGGGATGGTCCCGAGATGGTGGGTACTTCGGGTTCGTTCTCGCTCCGTTTAACGGTTCCAGGTGGCGTCATCGCCACCGGCGGGACGACCATGGTGTCGGTGGCGCCAACCCATCGCCGAAAGGGCATCCTCCGTCAGATGATGACCGCCCACCTCAAGGATGTCGCCGACAGGGGAGAACCGTTGGCCGCCCTATGGGCGTCCGAGCCCTCCATCTACGGTCGGTTCGGCTACGGGGTTGCCGCCCAGGGTGTTGACCTCCGCATCCCCCGTCAATACACATCTCTGCATCGTCTTGCCCCCGTTCCGGCCCCGATACGTCTGGTCGACGAACACGAGGCCCGCCGCCAGATCCCTGCGATCTACGACCGGGTCGCATCCTTGTGGCCCGGCTTTTTCGCCAGGTCCGAAGCGTGGTGGGACGAACGTTGGTTCAAGGACCCTTCCGATCGGAGGAATGGGGCAACGGCCCTGCGGTTCGGGTTGACCACCGACAACGACGGATACACCATCTACCGCCAGAAACACCGCTTCGAACAAGGCAACAGCTCGAGTGAGCTGACGGTGGTGGACCTGCTCGGCACCAGCCCGGAATCATGGGCTGGCCTGTGGTCATTCATCCTCAACCACGACCTCCCGGTCACGATCGAGGCGTTCCGACGTGCACCCGTAGATCCGATCTTCGATCTTCTGGAATCACCCCGGCAGATGAAGGAACGCCGGGGTGACTCGATCTGGGTTCGAACCAACGATCCGGCCGCAGCCCTGGCCGGCCGCCGGTATCAAACAGAGGGGCACCTGGTCCTCGAGGTTATCGACCCCTTCCTGGAGCGAAAGGTGCTCGTCGAACTCGACGGCGGCCCCGATGGAGCCTCCTGCCTCGTCACCGACAAAGCGCCCGACCTGGTCCTTGACATCGAGGACCTGGGCGCTTGCTATTTAGGGTGGTCCCGGTTCCGCACCTTGGCACGGGCAGGAAGGATCGGAGGCGACACCAGCGCGTTGATGCTGGCCGATCAGATGTTCACCTGGGACCCACA
>CAZPIZ010000102.1:0-4643 GCA_964586615.1 uncultured Acidimicrobiaceae bacterium
ATAAGAAGGGAAATGTTTCAGGTCGGTTTGAAGTCGGGGTTATCCCAGACGATCAGGGCCGAATCACCATTGGTCATTTCGTCCCTTATGTACTGCCGGAGGATGGTCACAATCCGGAACCCGTTTTCCATCTGAAAGGTCAGCGTCGGGTCGTAGAACTCGCCCACCGCCACCTTCCCCAGATAGGTCTCGGTGTCCATCTCCTCCTTGTACCGGCTGTATCCAGGCATGTGGCCTCCGGCGATGATGCCACGCTTGTTGTGGCGCCGAACCAGATCCTTGCGGAGCTCGTAAAGCTGCTTTCCGATCCCGCGACGCCGATAGTCGGGATGCACAGCCATATCGGTTCCGTAGTACCAGTCCCCGGCCGGGTTGTGGTTGGCGCATTGATGCTCACCGGTGATCCCGGCGATCGTGTGCTGGGGATGATCAAAGTCGAAATCGAGGAATATCCCTGCGCCCTGACCGGCCACCCGGTCGCCATCGAGAATTACGAAGAAACCTTCGGGGAATACCTGCGAGTAAATCTTGATGTCCTCTTCATTGAGCAGGTCTTCCGGGTTGGCGTGGGGGAAGACCGCCAGCTCGAGGGCTGCACATTGCGCCGCCAAATCGGCGGTCAAGTTGACTACCCGCAGCCCGTTTGTGACCGCGTCGGTCATACCTTGAACAACTCGAAATCATTGTCTGCGGGTACGCCCCAGCACGCCCACATCTCGTGGCTGGCAGGTCTCATGATCGTGGCCCCGGACGACTCGGTGTGATGAGGTGGGGTCGACCGCCGACAGATCGCGTCCGGTTCCCTCGTAAGGGCAATCAAGTCGTCGACTCCAATCGGGCTGCCGGCTGCAATTTGAGAATCGAGGATCCGTGTAGCCGTCGCCAGGCGATCCTGCGATGAGGCCATAAGGTCGGCGGGTCGCGACGCCTCCAGCCGCTGGGCATCGGGATCGAGACAATGGTTGGTGTGGACCAATGGCCGGGAGTCGAGGGCGGTGATTGCCCGGTAACCGGGCATGGCCTCCACGTTGAAACCAAATCCTTCGTGGTCGAACAACAGATAGTTATGGGCCCCGGCCAGATCGGCCTCGAGGAGGACCGCCAAAGCCAGCTCGATCGATGTTTGCGCCAGGATCTTGCGGACCACAAATGGCCAGGTCACCCCGACCTTTCCATTGGAGGCTGTCAGGTTGTTGATACCCACGGCCACCCCGGCCTCGTTCATGCCGATCTGGCCAAGACAACCAACGGTGCTGAAGACCAGTGCCTGTGGACCCGAATCGGCCACCACCCGGATCAGCGTGACGTGCTCGGTTGCCGAGTCGTGCATATCCCACGTCTGAGCCAAGAACCCGGAACCACCGGCAACGTCGTTGGGGACGACCACCGCGGTGCAGTCGTCTTCGAACAGGCCGATTGCTCCGCCCGCTCTTACGACATCGACGAAGTCGGTGAATCCACCGACGATCACAGCCTCGGCCAGGCCGATACCCGCGGCGGCCGCCATGGCTTCCATCTCCTCAAATAGGTCGGGATCGAACGAGCGATGGGCGGGCAGCATCTGCTCGGCTAGCGATAGGGCATCATCGATGGTGGCCGGTCGGCCAGCCCAACTCCCGTTCGCCGAGAGGTGCACCCTTTCGTCTGTATATCGGCGTATCTCGTTGTGATAGGCGGCGCCGTGGACCGCCCCTCGGTGACTGGCATCACCGTCAACGAGCAATTCCCTGATTGGACGACCTTTCAAGTAACACCACCGAAGTGACGGGTCTTGGGCTCCAGGTATTCATAGACGCCCTCAGATCCGGACTCGCGGCCGAGACCGGACTGCTTCATGCCTCCAAACGGAGCCTCGGGCAGGGCCACGGACCAATCGTTGATACCGACCATCCCGTATTCGAGCTGTTCGGATACACGCAGGGCGGTGTTGATGTTGGCAGTGTGCACATAGGCGGCCAGCCCGTACTCCGTAGAGTTGGCCATCTCGATCACCTCGTCGATCGAAGAGAACTCGATCACCGGCATCACGGGCCCGAAGACCTCCTCGTCATGGAGAGGAGTGCCCGGCTTGACATCGGTGACCACCGTTGGTTGATAGAAGTACCCGCGTCGGTCGAGCCGGTGTCCGCCGGTTCTCACCTGCCCTCCCTGATCAACCGTTTCCCCGACGATGCGCTCGACACGATCGCGCTGGTTGGCGTTGATGAGCGGCCCCATTGTGGTCGAGGGGTCATTGCCGTCCCCAACCACCTGGCGGTCGGCAGTCGCCACAGCCACATCGGCGAACTCGGCGGCTACCTCACCGTGGACATAGAACCGTTGTGGGGCCACGCACACCTGCCCGGCGTTGCGGACCTTGGCGGTGACCCCTTCGGCCGCCACCTTGGCCACGTCCCCGGCGTCCGGGAAAACGATCACAGGGGCATTGCCACCCATCTCTAACGCCAACCGGGTCACTGTACGAGAAGCACCATCCATCAGGAGCTTTCCCACCCTGGTCGAGCCCGTAAAGCTGATCTTGCGGCAGCGGGGGTCGTCCAGGAAGACCTGGCCGATCGGATGGGGCTCCCCGTTGACCAGGTTGGCAACTCCGGGCGGCAGCCCGGCCTCCTCGAGGCAGGACATGATCAGCATCGCCGAACGCGGCGTGAATTCGCTCGGTCGGGAGACGATCGTGCATCCTGCCGCCAGAGCCGAACTAATAGCCCGGGTCTGGTTGTAGACGGGGAAGTTCCAGGCAGTGATCAGCCCGACCACACCCACCGGCCGATAGGTGACGTCGATCCTCCGCGTGGCAACTCGCGACGGAATCAAACGGCCGTAGATTCGCTTGGCTTCTTCGGCGGCCCACAGGAAATAGTTAGGGGCAGATAGCCACTCGCCCCTGGCCTGCTCGAGAGGCTTGCCGGATTCCGCGGTGGTGATCTTCCCAAACTCAGAAGCCCGTCCCTTGATCGCAGCCGCGGCGCGTTCGAGGATTGCCGCCCGCTCGTAGGGAGTCGTGTTGCTCCAGGCTGGAAAGGCCCGCGCAGCGGCGTCCATCGCGGCCTGAGCATCGACCCCGTCGCCAAACGGAAGCAGGTCGATCACTTCTTCGGTAGCAGGGTTGATCAGCTCCCAGCTACCGCCGTTGCTGGCCCCGGTCCATTCTCCATCGATGAATTGACGAAAGTCCATCTTCATTGCGTGGCTCAGGCTTCCAGATCCGAGGCGACCTGGTCGACCGACGCCGCAACCACATCGAGCGCCTCGTCGAGCTGAGCGTCGGTGATGTCGAGGGGCGGCAAGAACCGCACACAGTTCGAATACATCCCGGCCCTGATGGTAATTACGCCCCGCTTGAGTGTTTCCACGGTCACCGCAGCCGTAGCTTCCATCCACGGCTCCTTGGTTGCTGGATCCTTGACGAATTCCATCGCAAGCATCGAACCGAGGCCACGCACGTCACCTATCAAGCTGGGGTGAGCTGCCTGAATCTTCTCAAGACCGATACGGAGGCGTTGCCCAAGTGACACCGAGCGTTCGAGGAACGCCGGCTGGCAGATCTGGTCCATCGCCTGGATGGCGGCAACGCAGGCAAGGGGGTTGCCGGAGTAGGTCCCACCGAGACCTCCGGGGTGAGGAGCGTCCATCACATCCGACGGACCCACCACCGCCGACAATGGCATTCCGGCCGCAAGAGACTTGGCGGTGGTAATCATGTCGGGAACCACACCGGAGTGATCGATGGCCCAAAGCGTTCCGGTTCTTCCCATTCCGGATTGAATCTCGTCGGAGACGAGGAGGATCCCGTGCTGGTCGGAAAGCTCCCGCAGGCGTCTGAGCCACGGGAAAGGGGCAGGGACAAACCCACCTTCTCCTTGCACGGGTTCCACGAAGATGGCCGCAACGTGGGATGGGTCGACCTGGGCGACAAAGCTCTGATCGAGAAGACTCAGATGCCAGTCGACAAATGCATCCTCTGACATCCCGGAAGGGCGGCGGTAGACGTTGGGAAATGGAAAGCGGTAGACCTCGGGCGCAAATGGCCCGAAGCCTTTTTTGAAGAGGTTGAACTTCGAGGTCATCGACATGGTGAGGTTGGTGCGACCGTGGTAACCGCCTTCGAAAACGACGATGCCCTGGCGCTTGCTGTGTGAGCGGGCGATGTGGACTGCGGTCTCCACCGCCTCGGCCCCGGTGTTCATGAGAACGGTTTTCTTGGGGAAGTCCCCCGGGGCGAGCTGGTTGAGGCGCTCTGCCACCTCGACGAAGGGCTCGTAGGTCGAGACGATCGCACACATGTGGATCAGCTTGGCGGCCTGTTCCTGGAGGGCCGAGACCACTCGTTCTGGAGTGTGGCCAACAGCGAGTACTCCGATACCACCGGCCAGGTCGATGAAATGATTCCCGTCGACGTCGACCACCACTGAGCCGTGGGCTGACTCGATGCTGATCGGAGTCAGCTTGGCGTTGCCCTGGGGAGTGGCCGCCTCCCGTCGAGCCACGATCTGGCGGCTTTTCGGGCCCGGGATGTCAGTGACCAGGCGAATGCTGGTTGCAGTGGTAATCATCTATCGGCTCATCCCATGGGATTCAAAGGCAATCGAAACGCTTGTCGAATGGTATATCAGGTTCGAGGTTCGAGGTTCGAGGTTCGAGGT
>CAZPIZ010000102.1:4743-6434 GCA_964586615.1 uncultured Acidimicrobiaceae bacterium
AGGTTCGAGGTTCGAGGTTCGAGGTTCGAGGTCTCAGCTCGAACCTCAGACTTCAAACCTCAAACACCTTCGTAGACAACCTTGCCACTTACCAGGGTCAGCCTTACCTTTGCTTCCCCAATTGGGGCCGCCCGGAACGGGTCCCGGTCAAAGAGCACCAGATCGGCGTCCTTACCGGGCTCGATTGAACCAACCCGATCGTCCAACCGGTTGATCCTGGCCGAACCCAGGGTGAAGGCATCAAGGGCCTGAACGAGGGTAAGCGCATCGTCCGACAGCAGCGGAGCAGCATCGGGCTCGCCCGGAGACCGTCTTGTGACGGCCACCTCTGCCTGCAGCATCACATTCGGCGTCGATACGTACCAGTCGGAGCCCATGACGATTTGAGCGCCGGATCTGAGAAGCCGGCCGAAGGGGTATAGACGCTCGGCTTGGGAGGGAGTGAGGAAGGGCAGCGTCAACTCGTCCAACTGCGGTTCATGGTATGCCCAATAGGCCTGAGCGTTGGCTGCCACCCGTAGGTGGCGGAAGCGCCTGATGTCATCATCGTGGATGAACTGGATATGGGCGACATGGTGCATCAAACCCACGTCGCCGTTGATGGTCCGGGCTGTCTCGACCGCATCGAGAGCGCTACGAACGGCTCGATCGCCGATGGCGTGGAAATGGCATTGGAACCCGAGCCGGTCGAGATCGGTGACAATCTGACGCAATTGGCCCGGCTCGATGAAATCGATCCCGGCATTGCTGGTCTCATTCCCATTTCCATCGCCGTATGGCTCCAGCATCGCCGCGGTGAAGTTTTCGGCCACTCCGTCAAGCATGAGCTTGACGCTGGTCGGACGGTACCGAGGGGCCATCAAGGACCGGCGGCCGACCAACTCCTCGATTTGTTCGGGGCCCCGATAACGATCCCACCACAGCGCCCCGACCACCGAAGCCACCAGCTCACCCCGACCGGCCACCGATCGATAGGCGGCATCCTGGGCAGGTTGGACATCGGCGTCCTGCCAGCCGGTGATGCCAAAGGAAAGCAGATACTCCTGGCCCGCCAGCAGGGCGCGCTCCCAATCGGAGGGACCGGGTTGGGGGAGGATCGCCTCGACGATTCCCATGGCTCCTTCGTGGAGGGTTCCCTGCGGCGAGCCATCGGGGAGACGCTCGATCCGCCCATCAAAGGGATCGGGTGTGCTGGCCGTGATGCCCACCAGTTCCAGGGCCCGGGTGTTGACCCAGGCGGCGTGACCGTCGCGGTTATAGAGAAATGCCGGCCGGTCCGACACGATTCGATCGAGGGCGGCCGCGCTGGGAACACCGTGCTCAAACCAGGGCATGGCCCACCCACCCCCCCAGATCCACTCCTGATCAGGGCGAGAGGCGGCGTAGCCAGCCACGATCTCAATTGCTCCGTCCAGGGAGTCTGCGTCCTGGAGCGAGCAGTTCAGGATCTTGAGACCACCCGAGGTCGGATGAACGTGGGCATCGATGAACCCGGGAGTAACAAGACCGCCGCCGGCGTCGATCGACTCGGTATGCCGGCCGGAGGCCCGACGCACCTCCGCCAGCTCACCAACTGAAAGGATCCGCCCGGCTTCGATCGCAATGGCACCGTCTACCGGTTGGGCACCGGTGAAGACCCGGGCGTTGTGGATGATCAAGTCGGCAGTCACGGACCGGCGAGGGTACAGCTA
>CAZPIZ010000103.1:0-6399 GCA_964586615.1 uncultured Acidimicrobiaceae bacterium
GCCGGCCGTTAGATCGTTGCCGCTTAGATCGCCGTGGCTCAGATCGCCATGGCTCCGGGCACCTCAGGGGGTGGGGGCGGAGGCGGCGGCTCGATCAGGGCATCGCGGCTCATGTCATCTCCGTAGAGATAGATGGGCATGCCCATCTCGAGACGGGTGGCGAGGAAGTCCATGTCCTCGATATGCACCCGAACGCAGCCGTGTGATGCCGGGAACGGCGGAACCGATGACGAACCGTGGATGGCGTAACCCCCATAGAAGTAGTACGGCCGGTAGAGGAAGCCCAGGTACGACTCCCACCATCCCCCCCTGCTGCGCTGGAAGGTGAATCTTCCTTCCGGGGTGTTGGCATTGATCAATCGGCCGCTGGCGTTGCGATAAGCCGCACCGCTGGCCGAAGAGACCGGAAAGACCCCCGTCACTTCTTCGGCCTCGATGAGATACATGACCTGTCGCGACAGGTCGATCTCAACCCGATTCGGCTCGGGTGCAGGTCCAGGACCCCTGATCTCCCGGTCGAGTAGTGGCCAATCCTCGGTTCTGAAGGTACCGGTGCGTTCCATGCCATACAGCTTCTGAAAGGCGTAGACGGCTCCAAGGGTCGCCTGGCCGAATACGCCATCGATCTCTCCAGGAAAGAAGCCGGCCTCGGTTAGCTCTTCCTGAAGATTGCTCACCTGGCTTCCACTCGATCCGGGCACGAGGTTCATCGGCGGCGGGTTGGGAATGGTCTCCCCGGGAATCGGCGGTGCCACTGGTGGAGGCGCTGGCGCCAGATCGGTGATGTCGGCTCTCGCTGGAACCGCTGCCGGGAGTGCCGTAAAAAACACAGCTGCCGCTGAGAAAAGTGCGAGTCGTTTCCTGGTTTGCATTCGGCGCTGCCTCTGGTCGCTCCGTTAATAATCGGCCGTTTGGAACGGGACTCAACGATAGGGTGAGGGAATCCGGACATGACCGCCCCGTCCTACCGCGCCACCCTGACGACATACTTGGGGCCACTCCGTGGCCGCGTGTCTGTGCTGACCCTGCTGATGCTGGGATCGATCGGCCTTCAGCTGGCCGTCCCGTTGCTGCTCAGCCGCTTTATCGATGCTGCGGTCGCCAGGGAGGCTGTTTCCGGAATGGTGGCCATCGGGGTGGCATACCTGATAGCAGGCGTCATCAACCAGATCCTCGACGCCGGAGCCTCCTATCTAGGAGCCGATGTCGGATGGCGGGCCACCAATCGTCTTCGCGAGGAGTTGGGCAAGCATCTCTTGACGCTCGATATGGGGTTTCACAACGAAACCACGCCGGGTGAGATGATCGAGCGGGTCGACGGGGACGTGACCGCCATCTCCGATTTCATCTCCCGGTTCCTGGTGCGGTTGGCGGGGGCCGGGGTTCTCTTGATCGGGGTCCTGGTTGTGTGCTGGTTCGAGGATTACCGGATGGGCGTCGCCATAACCATCTACGTCGTGGCGGTCCTGTCTCTGTTGGTGAGCCTGCGGAAGCTGGCGGTCAAGGCGGCCGAAGAAGAGCGGGAAGTCTCCGCCCGGCTCTATGGCTTCATCGAGGAGCGGCTGGCGGGGATCGAAGACATCAGGGCTCTCGGTGCCGGGCGCTTCACGATGGCCCGGTTTGTCCCGGTGATGAGGGACTTCTTCACCAGGACAACCGCCGCCTGGCGCAAACGGGTCGTCGTCTGGGTGTCTGCGAACACCGCTTTCTGGGCCGGAGACGCCCTGGCGCTGGCGGTCGGCACCTGGTTGAGCATCCAGGGCTCGATCACGGTCGGAACCGCCTATCTGATCCTCCAGTACGCCCAGCTGGTCAGGCGGCCGATCGAACAGGTCACCCAGGAGCTGCAACAGCTTCAGAAGGCGGCCGGCGGAATCATCAGGATCGATCGACTTCTGCGCGTCAACACCAAGCTGATCGACGGGCCGAGACGACTTCCGGCTGGGCCATTGGCCATCGAGTTCGACCGGGTCCGTTTCTCTTACGAGGACCGGGTGGTTCTCGATGACGTCAGCTTTCGACTGGAGCGAGGCACCGTTCTTGGCCTCCTGGGACGGACCGGTGGTGGGAAGACAACCATCACCCGTCTGATCGCACGTCTCTACGACCCCGACGCTGGGGCGGTGCGGATTGGCGAGATCGATCTGCGGGAATCGAGCTTTGATTCCTTACGGGGAGGCCTGGGGGTCGTCACCCAGGACGTCCAACTCTTCCGCGCCACCGTCCGGGACAATCTCACCCTTTTTGGAGACAGGCCCGATGCCGAGATTCTTGCGATCCTCGATCGGGCCGGTCTCGGAACCTGGATAAGGACCATGGGTCTCGACTCCGAGCTCGGTTCGGGCGGGCAGGGACTTTCGGCGGGTGAACAACAGTTGCTGGCCTTCGCCCGGGTGTTCCTCCAGGACCCCGGGGTTGTGATCCTCGACGAGCCATCATCCCGACTCGACCCTGCGACCGAGGCGCTTTTAGCCACCGCAACCGAGCGGTTGTTCTCGGGCCGAACCGTGGTCATCGTTGCTCACCGTCTCGACACGGTTCGTACCGCTGACGAAATCATGGTGGTCGAGTCCGGTCAGGTGGCCGAGCACGGGCCCAGGGAATCACTGGCTTCGAATCCCGACAGCCGCTACTCGCGTCTGCTGGCCGCCGGTCGGGACTCCAGCGGTTGGCTGGACCTGCTGGAGGAGGGTCGATCGTGATCGCCCCCGCCGCCACCCCCCGGGTGAGCACCTTCCGGATCCTGTGGGAGTTGGTCAAGTACCGCCCGGGGCGGTTTGCTTTCTGCTTTCTGGTTTGGACCTTGGTCCACGGTTCGCCGCTCCTCTTCGGAATCCTGATTGGCCGGGTCTTCGACCGGCTGGCCTCCGGACAGCCGGTGGTTGAAACCGCATGGGGGCCGGTGATCGTGTTCTCGATATTGGCAGTGGGCCGCAACCTCATCATCTGGGTTGGTGACATCGCCTGGGTGGCGCACTGGAACGAGCAGGCGGTTCAGCTTCAAAGGAATCTGCTCCGATGGCTGTTGGAGGCTCCGCGGTCGCGGGTCATGCCGCTGTCACCGGGAGAGGCCGTGAGCACCTTCCGAGATGACGTCGAAGATCTCCTCGAGTACCTGGAGAACTGGGTCGACATGGGCGGCCTGGTCACCTTTGGAGTGGGTGCGGTGATAGTCATGGGTGCCATCGACGTCCGGTTGACAGGTTTGCTCCTGATACCCCTGGTACTCACCGGGACCCTGACGCAGGCTCTGGGCCCCCAGATCCGCAAACGCCGGCGGGCGATGCGGGAAGCCACCGACGACGTGACGGGGTTTATCGGCGAGACCTTCGGTGCGGTCCAGGCGATCAAGCTCTTCCGGGCCGAGCGACCGATCCTCGAGCGCTTCGCCAATCTCAACCGAACCCGGCACCGCGCGGCTTTGGCTGACACGTTTCTCACCGAAGTCCTGCGCGGCATCAACCGCAACATGTCGACGGTCAGCATTGCCTTCGTTCTCTTGTTCGCGGCGGGCGCCATCCAGCGGGGCGATATCTCTCTGGGAGAGTTGACGGTGTTCCTTACCTACCTGCCACGATTGACCGACTACATGGCCTTCGTCGGTGACATCATCGCCCAGCATCGACGTACCGGGGTCGCCTATGAGCGGATGCAGGCGCTCGCGGTCGATGCTCCATTCGAGGCATTGCTCGACCGAAGCCGGGTTCCGTTGAAAGGCCCCCACCCCGAGGTCGAGGACTCGATCTTGGGTGGCAAGCCGCTCGAGCGCCTCGAAGTGCGCGGGCTCACCCATCGGTTCCCGGATGGCGAGGAAGGGATCGAGGACGTCGATCTCGATGTCGACCGCGGCAGCTTCACCGTGATCACCGGGAAGATCGGATCGGGAAAGAGCACCCTGGTCCGGGCCCTCCTCGGTCTGGTGCCGTCGACCGGGGACATTTACTGGAACGGGGAGCTGGTCGAAGACCCGGCGTCGTTCTTCGTCCCACCCCGTTCGGCATACACGGCCCAGGTGCCGCGCCTCTTCTCGGAATCACTGGCCGACAACATCGCGCTTGGCAAGAGAGCCACCAGGGAACGGCTCCGAGAGGCCGTGCAACTAGCGGTTCTCGATCCGGACTTGGAGAGGATGGAACACGGGCTCGAGACGATGGTTGGCGCCCGCGGTGTCAAGCTCTCCGGAGGCCAGGTGCAGCGATCGGCGGCGGCGAGGATGCTGGCAACGGAAGCCGAGCTTCTCGTGTTCGACGATCTCTCGTCGGCGCTCGACCTTCACACCGAAACAGAACTGTGGAGGCGGCTCTTCGAGAGGAGAGAGGCCACCTGTCTCGTGGTGTCGCATCGTAAGGCCGCCCTTGCCCGGGCCGACCAGGTCCTCCTGATGGATCGTGGCCGGCTGGTGGATCGAGGCCGTCTCGGGGAACTTCTCGACCGATCGCCGCTGATGCGTGAACTATGGGAGGTCGGGGAGAGATAGCGGACAGCTCCTTCTGCTCTGGGAGCGCCCCGACGGCGTTTCCTAGGCAGAGTCTGACGGGCGGGTGGGCCGTTCGTAGCGGACGGTGCCATTGGCATCGATCGGGACCAACGTCCCCATCAGCCGCATGTGCTCGAGGTGGGCGATCGTCTCCCGCAGGGCCAGACGCTGCTCATTGGGCCCGAGGTTGGGACGGAACACCTTCTCCATCACTTCCCAGGCACTGCTTCCGGTGGGATCGATCACCTCGAGCATGTCGATCAGCCTCCTTTGATGATGCAGAAGGAGCTGGGAGGCGCGGGCCGAGCCGTGTTCGACCACTGCTCCGTGGGCCGGGTAGGTGAGTCCGATTTGAAGTCGTTCGATACGACGGAGCGATTCGAGGAAATCGCCCAGCACGTCCTCGAAGAGTTCGTCATATCCAACGAAGGGTGTGATCCGCGGCAAGATGTGATCACCGGCGAAGAGGGCGCCGGTTCGGGAGTCGCGCAGGCAGATGTGAGCCGGTTCGTGACCGGGTGTGTGCATAATCTCAAACTGACGATCTCCATCGATCGAGAGCCTGTCGCCATCATCGACCACCTGGTCGGGCGGATCGATCAAAGGCATCCAATCCGGTCGCTCACCAACGTCGACGAAGGCGGCGCGGTGGGTGGGTGGGACCCCGTGTCGGTTGGCTAGCTCGTTGGTGCGTTGCAGGAAGCCGGCGGTGTCGTTGTATCGATCAACCAGTTTGGCGGCCCTTGAGTGCATGACGGTCTTGACGCCCCACTCCCGAACAAGTCGAGGAGCCATGCCGACGTGATCGGGATGCAGGTGGGAGACGACCAGGGTGTGGATCCCGGCTGGTTCCAGGCCTACCGCCGCCAGGCCTGTGGTGAGCGAGTGGTGGCCCTGAGCCCAATCGACTCCACAATCGATCAACGTCAGTCCGTCGCCTCCCTCGATCACATAGGCGTTGACCGAAGGGGGGGAACGAAAGGGAAGTGGCAGGGTGATGAGCGACACCCCCTGGCCCATGGATTGGGCCAGGGTGCCCTCACTCACCTTGTATTGCCTCGCGGACTCTGAAGACGATGTCGAGCGTCACCCGAAAGTCGGTCGGGACCCCGGCGCCGTCGACCTTGCCGCTGACATCGACCACGTTGAATCGTTCGATGTCGCGGATGGTCATGGCAGCCCTGGCCAGAACCGTGCGGATGGCATCTTCGATCGATTCCGAGGAGCCCCCGGAAAGACGGACTGTCTTGGAGATGGACATGGAGAGAACCTACCCGTTTTGGCGCGGACCATCGGCAGCGGGGGAGCAGAACTACGCGCCAAGACGGGGAGGCTCAGCGAACATATGTTCGATATAGTCGGATTGTGGAAAACCGATACGCCGAGTTGCACTGTCACACCAACTTTTCCTTTCTCGATGGTGCTTCCCATCCCGAGGATCTGGTGGACAGGGCAGTGGAGCTGGGCTATCGGGCTCTGGCGGTAACCGATCACGATGGGTTCTACGGAGCCGTGCGGTTCTCGAAAGCAGCCCGGGAAGCCGGTCTCTCGGCGGTGTATGGGGTGGAAATAGGGCTCCAGCAGTCTCAAGACCCAAGCCACGAGCCACAATCAGATCCAATCGCTCAGGCCGAGGGAAGGGATCGACTCCGACTTGGGACTCGGCCCCGTAGGGGCCGAAATAAGCGGATGCATGGGTCCAAGCCATTGGAGTTGTCGCCGACCGATCACCTGGTCCTGCTGGCGGGATCGCCCGAGGGGTACCGGTCGTTGTCGCGTTTGGTCACGACTGCCCAGTTCCGGGGAGAAAAGGATCGCCCGGTCTATCTGTGGGAAGACCTGGTCGAACTCGCCAAGACCCCCGACGTCGTCGCTCTCAGCGGTTGCCATAGGGGAGAGGTTCCCGGGGCGGCTGCCCGCGG
>CAZPIZ010000104.1:0-2920 GCA_964586615.1 uncultured Acidimicrobiaceae bacterium
ACGGTGGCGATGATCTCGAAGCTCGGAAGAACCGGAACCCCGTCGGCGTCATAGCCGGCTGCGATCTCGCTCACTCGGACCACCGATTCTTCGGCTCCCTGCTCACCCAGAACTCCAAGGGCGCCGGTGGTCGGGTTGCCGTAAAGGGCGACAAGGCGCCGACCCGGGTAGAAGGTCAGTCCTCCGCCGGGAAGCTCCGGCGCCGAAAGCAGGGCAGGCAGCTGCCATTCGACCAGTTCGGGAGCAAAGCCACCGGCAGCGATCGTGACCTCGGGTGCCATGGCTCGGAGGGCGGCAGCGGTTGCTGTTGGCGTTCTCATATCCAATGGGTCGGTCACGAGGATGGTTTCGCCGCGGGCTCCCGCCGCAGCCATCACCGGAGCTATCAGATCCGGTCGACCTCCGTCAACCAACCACACGGTGTCGGTGGCCGGGGCGTACTCCGCCACCCAGGCGGCGTCAGCGGCAGGCTCCGACTCGAACACCCCTGTCAGAACAGCCGATCGGCTGATGGTTCCCACCACAGCCCGGCCCACCGCCACCGAGCCGGTCACTTGCAGCACCGGGGCTCCTCCCAGGAGGCTCGACGTTTCGCGGTTGGCTTCGGCAATGGTCAACGATCGGGATTCGGTCCCGGGCGGAAGAGCCGGGAGAGCATCGCCCAGGATGTAGACCAGATCGGGTTCGAGCCTTGTGAGCTCCGCAATGACATTCTTGCTCGATTCGCCCAGCACGAGCAGCGGCCCACCGGCGGCGGAGGCCAGTTGAGCACCGGCCATCAACATCCCGTTGCCGCCGCTGGCGATAACGGCCACGTCGGCACATTCGAACGCAGCCTGAGAAACCGCCAGGGAGAACCGCGCCGCGTCGGATTCGAGGATGGTCGGAGTCGCTATCGAATTCTGCTCGCAGGACGGCCCGGCGGTGGTGGTGGTCTCCTCGGGTTCGACCGATCCGGAGGGGTTCTGAATGGGGTCGATCGAGCGAGCCAACAGCAAGGTAAGGATCGCCGCGGCAATGGCGATGACGAAGAAACGAGCTGTGGATCTGCCGGCGGTCACCCGGGCAGGGTAAGGGTCCACCGTCCTTTGTCTGAGGTTTGGGCCAGCATGCGCAGGGCACCGAAATCGACTTGCAGACCTACTTCACGATCGCCAGGACCGCCCCTGCCGCGACCGTGTCACCCGGTTGGACGCGGAGGTCGACGACCTCCCCGGCGGCCGGGGAGCGCACCTCGTTCTCCATCTTCATCGCCTCGAGGACGCAGATCGGCTGATTGGCTTCGACCTTGTCACCTGCCCGCACGTGAACCTTGACGATGGTGCCCTGCATAGGGGCAGCCACCACACCGTCGTTTGATGCCGCCGTGGCGGCCCGTTCGAGTTTGGGTCTGACCCGGCGGGCCGGTCCGGTTCCCATACTGGGAGCGGACTCGGGAGCCCAGTACGTCACCGAGAAGCGGCGTCCTCCGATTTCAACCGTCATGTCGTGACGACTGACTTCCTCGTCGCCCGGCAGGGAAGGCGAAGAGGACGGGAGGGGATCGGGAAGAACGACGACATCCTCCATCCACTTGGTGTAGTGGTTGCCGGCCACGAAGTCGGGATGATCGAGAACCGCCAGATGGGCAGGGATGGTGGTGGCGACCCCGGTGATCTCGAACTCCTTGAGAGCTCGCCGAGCTCTCCGGATGGCGGTCGGTCGGTCCGGGCCCCAAACAACCAGCTTGGCCATCAAGTTGTCGTAGTACTGGCTTACACGCGTCTCTGGGCGAATCCAGCTATCGACCCGGACTCCGGGTCCAGCCGGTTCCCGATAGTCGGCTACCTGCCCGGGAGATGGAAGAAACCCCCGCAGGGGATCTTCGGCATTGATCCTGAATTCGATGGCGTGTCCGTTCGGCTTTACCGAATCGAAAGTCAGCTCTTCACCGGCGGCGATCCGAAGTTGCCACTCCACCAGGTCGAGTCCGGTCACCATCTCGGTGACCGTGTGTTCGACTTGAAGGCGGGTATTCATCTCGAGGAAGTAGAAGCGTCCTTCCTCCGGGTCGAACAGGAATTCAACAGTGCCGGCGTTGACATATCCGCAGATTTGGGCAGCTGCGAGAGCTGCCTTGCCGATGGCCTTGCGGTTGGAGGCCGATAGTCCTGGGGAGGGGGTCTCTTCGATCAGCTTCTGATGGCGGCGTTGCACCGAGCAATCACGTTCACCGAGAAAGACGCCGTTGCCATGGGAGTCGAAGAGAATCTGAGCTTCGATGTGACGGGCCTTGGCAAGGTATTTCTCGACATAGACCTCGGGACTTCCGAAATAGGCGTCTGCCTCGCGCCTCGCCCCTTCGAAGGCAGCGTCGATGTCATCGTGGCTGCCGACGACCCGAAGTCCTTTGCCGCCGCCGCCGTGGGCGGCTTTGATCGCCACCGGGAACCCGTACTCTTTGGCCAGCGCAGCGACCTCGGCCGCGTTCTGCAACGGCTCGGTGGTGCCGGGGACCATCGGGACTCCCGCGGCCTGCGCATTCCGCCTGGAGGTGATCTTGTCGCCCATGGCCTCGATCGCTTCCGGCGGCGGGCCAACCCAGATCAAACCGGCGTCCATCACATCCCGAGCGAATCTTGAGTTCTCTGACAGAAACCCATAACCCGGATGGATGGCATCGGCTTTGGCAGCACGGGCCACCTGGAGAATGCGAGCCGAATTGAGGTAGGACTCGGCTGCCGGAGCCGGGCCGATGTTCCAGGCTTCGTCGGCGATCTCGACATGAAGGGCGTCGCGATCGAGTTCGGAATAAACGGCAATTGTTCGGAGGCCCATCTCCTGGGCGGTGCGTATCACCCGGACCGCAATCTCGCCGCGGTTAGCGATTAGAAGAGACTTCATCAGTAGGCAGCCCTCAGTCGGTAGTACTGAGACCAGG
>CAZPIZ010000104.1:3020-6333 GCA_964586615.1 uncultured Acidimicrobiaceae bacterium
GTGCCGGATGCTTGTTGGACTGCGGCGAAGTTTGATCCGCTGAGAAGTCTGTGTTCAGAGAACGGATTGCCGTCGTGATCGATGGTTCTGCCATGGTTTTCATCTGCCTACTGCCTACTGCGAGCCTCACAACGGGATATTGCCGTGCTTCTTCTGTGGTAGGTGCTCGCGTTTGGTCCGCAACATCTCGAGGGCCCGGATCAGCTTGACCCTGGTCTCCCGTGGCTCGATCACCTCGTCCACCAGGCCTAGCTCGGCAGCGCGGTAGGGGTTGTTGAACTTGTCTTCGTAATCGTCGATCAACTCAGATCGTTTTTCCTCTTCGTTGGCGGCTTCTTGCAGCTCCCGCCGGAAGATGACATTTACCGCTCCCTGGGCGCCCATCACCGCGATTTCAGCCGATGGCCATGCGAATGCCATGTCGGCCCGAACCCCGCGGGCATTCATGACGAGATATGCGCCCCCATAGGCCTTGCGAACGATCACCGTCATTCGTGGCACGGTGGCTTCGCAGTAGGCGTATAGGAGCTTGGCGCCGTGGCGGATGATTCCCCCGTGCTCCTGATCGACGCCGGGCAGGAACCCGGGCACGTCCACGAAGGTGACGATCGGAATGTTGAACGAATCACAGAACCTGACAAAGCGGGCCCCTTTTTCCGAGGCCTTGATGTCGAGGGTTCCGGCCAGGACGGCCGGTTGGTTGGCGACGATTCCGACGGCATGACCATCGAGCCTCCCAAATCCCACGATCAGGTTCCGCGCCCAATGCTCGTGGACCTGGAAGAACTCGCCGTCGTCTACGACCAACTCGATCAGGGACACCATGTCGTAGGGATGATTGGAAGAGTCGGGGATGAGCGTGTCGAGGGAGTCTTCGATCCGGTCGCGACTGTCAAGGGGTGGAAAGTAGGGCGGTAGTTCGAGGTTGTTCTGAGGGAAGAACGAGAGCATGTAACGGACGGCGTTAAGGGCTGACACCCCATCTTGATATACGAAATGGGTTACACCAGAGATGGAGGCATGGGTCAAGGCGCCGCCCAGTTCCTCGAAGCTGACCTCTTCGCCGGTGACCGTCTTGATGACGTCGGGGCCGGTGATGAACATGTGGGACGACTTGTCCACCTGTATTACGAAGTCGGTAATTGCCGGTGAGTAGACGGCCCCACCGGCACACGGCCCCATGATCACCGAGATCTGTGGGATTACCCCCGATGCCCGTACGTTGCGTTCGAATATCCGCCCGTACCCGTCGAGGGAAGCCACGCCCTCCTGGATCCTGGCTCCTCCTGAATCCTTGAGCCCGATTATCGGCGCTCCAACCTCCATCGCCAGATCCATGAGCTTGCAAATCTTGTCCGCGACGGCCCGGCCGAGGCTGCCTCCGAACACCGTGAAGTCTTCGGCGTAGACGAACACCGTGCGGCCATCGACCGTGCCATAGCCGGTTACGACCGCATCCCCCGCCGGACGTTTCGCTTCGATGCCGAACCCGGATGCCTGGTGGCGGACCAGCATGTCCATCTCCTGGAAGGATCCCTTGTCGAGGAGGTGGGCGATGCGTTCGCGGGCAGTCAGCTTGCCCTGTTCGTGCTGGCGGTCGACAGCACGACGGCTGCCAGCGTGCAGGGCCTCTTCTCGAAGCTTGCGTAGCTGTTCGATGCGCGCCTCAGTGCCCACGACGTCCCTCCGTATGCTGTTCGAATCCAAACCAGCGTTTGGACTCGACCAGGCTCGTGATGGCTACACCCTATTCACTACACGTCTATGACGAGGTCACCTCGACTCAGGACATCGCCGCTGCGGAGCTGGGTGATGGCCCGGTTCTGGTGGTGGCCGGTCGGCAAACGGAGGGACGGGGGAGAAGCCAGCGGACCTGGGAATCGGCGCCCCGGGCGATGGCGGCCAGTCTGGCCTTTCACCCAGTTTGGGACGCCGGGTCGTGGCCCCTGATTCCCCTCATTGCCGGGTTGGCCGCCGCAGAGGTGTTAGCGGGCGATGTCGGTCTGAAGTGGCCCAATGACCTGGTGATAGGTGGGGACAAGGTTGGTGGGATCCTGGTCGAAGGCTCCGGCGGGGTCCTGGTGGTCGGATGCGGCCTCAACCTCTGGTGGCCCGAACCCCCCGACGGTGTCGGAGCTCGTTGGGTGAAAGACCCTGGCCCAGAAGCCGTTGTCCATACGGCCACAGCATGGGCCGATGGGCTCTTGAATCGAATGGCCGCCGGGCCAGAGCGGTGGGGCCGGGGGCGCTACCTGGAGTTGTCTGCAACGGTCGGGAAAACGGTGACTTGGGAACCGGGAGGAGAGGGAAAGGCTGTCGGCATCGGCGATGACGGTTCCCTAATCGTGGACACGGCGATTGGAACCCGGCACTTGATCGCCGGTGAGATCCGCCACCTACGTTCAACCTGAGCGTCTGGCATCTGGCGTCTTGAGGCTGGCGTCTTGAGACTAAAGACTCGCCTACCCCAGATCCTCGGTCAGCGGCTGGGGCAACGCCGACTGAAGGAACTGTGTGATCCGACTGATGGCATCGGCGGCGGCGGCGGGGTCGTAATCCGCATTTCCATCGTCGAGGAAGTCATGACCGGCACCGTCGTAGAGAAGCCATTGCCCGCTTTGGTTCCGGTTCTGAGCGGCGTCGATCGTTTCGGGGGCGATCAATGGGTCGGCCGTGCCGTACAGCCCGAGCACGGGCACCACCAGATGGTTCAGCATATCGGCGACCTGAAACTCGCGGTTCTCGTCCCCGGTCAGTGGAGTGGACACAACGGCGACGGCTCCTGCCCAGGGTCTGGTGGCACCGTCAATCAGGGCGAATCGACCGCCTACATCGAGACCCAGGACACCGCAACGATCCGGGATCGCCCAAAACACGTCTTCGCTCTCCAGGAACTCGTGGGCTTCGTCGATGTCCGACAACAGCGCCCGATCGGTCTGGGAGGCGTAGGCGCTGAGCCCGTCCTCACCCGGATAGAGATCGCCTGGATAGAGATCAATGGCCAGGCATGCCAACCCTCGACGGGCCAGCCGTCGGCACAGATCCTTCTCGTGGCTCTTGAGACCGCCAAGTCCGGGGAGCGCAACAACGACCGGGAACCGTCCAGCCTCGTCGGGGCGTGCCAGATAGCCGGGTCGATAGCTGCTCCCGACCGGCACCCGAAAGGTGCCGTAGAGAATCGAAAAAGTTCCCTCGTGGGGTAGGACTGCCACCTGTCTCCGCTCGTCCGTGTGGGGCCTTGGAGGGTAGCGTCCGGTTGATAGTCCTCTCGCGAACTCGAGGTGGGTCGGTTAGGCCCGAGCGGAGCCGTCTT
>CAZPIZ010000105.1:0-6294 GCA_964586615.1 uncultured Acidimicrobiaceae bacterium
CGATGTGGGCGCCGGCCGAATGAGCCACCACCGTCACAGGTCCAGTCGAGGTCGTGTACGCCGGCGCC
Organism: uncultured Acidimicrobiaceae bacterium; assembly: GCA_964586615.1. GTDB lineage: Bacteria > Actinomycetota > Acidimicrobiia > Spongiisociales > ZC4RG35 > DATEEG01. The sequence goes on from CAZPIZ010000105.1 coordinate 69, forward strand.
TTGGAGAGTGCGAAGCGGATGTCGCAGGCCACGTCGTCGAAGCTCTCCGGGTATCCGCCGGCCGAGGTTCGGTAGGTGGAGTTGAACACGACGATGTCGCGTGAGGCCAGATGGTCCGCGAGGGGTCCCATTGAGGCGGGACTCCCTCCGAACCACCCACCACCGTGCAGCATGACCACGACCGGGTACTCGCCCACATCCGAAGGCCCGTAAACCTCGATCGGGAGACCCCCCACCAGATCGGTCCCAATCCTGGTCTCGGCCTCGGTGGTGGTTGTCGTTGGCTCGGTGCCAGGTGTTCCCGGAGTGCTTGAGGTGATAGCCGCCGGGTTTGTGGTCGGCGGGTTCGTGGTGGACGAACAGGCGCAGACCAGAATCGTGGCGAGTGCCAGCAGCCGGATTGACCTCAACGTGACAACAGGCGGGCCGCAGCCTGATCGAGCAGCCACGTGACCTCCGGGGGGCCTTCGGCCACAAGAGTCGCCGGGTACGGCTCACCGTTCATGATCTCGGCCAACCGCTCGGCCTTCTCTTCGCCTTCGACCAGGAAGAAGATCTCGCGGGCACGGTGGAGGAAGGGGTTCGTGGCGGTCAGACGCCAGGTGTCGAGCTTCTCGACAAAGTTGGCGACGAACCACCGCCAGTCTGCCTTGAGAGCCGCCGTGTCCGGAAACAGGGAAGCGGTGTGGCCGTCGTCGCCGAGACCGAGCAGCACCAGGTCGGGCGGATGATCGGCCGGGTGGATGGAGCGCAGAATCGCCTCGTAGTGGGCGGCCGACTCTTCCGATTCAAGCCACGGTGCCCAGCGGGGTCGATGAAACCGGGCATTGACGTGATCGAAGAGGGCTTCGGCCGCCATCCTGCCGTTGGAGTCTTCGTGATCGAGAGGCACCCACCGTTCGTCGACGAGCCACACGTCGACCCGATCCCAGTGGCAGGGGAGTCCCCGTATGTTGCGATAGGTGGCGGCCGGCGAGGTTCCACCGGCGAGACCAAGCGATACTCGAGGTCCGGGCGCGTCCCGCAATCTGGCAGCGATCATCTCTGCCGCCCCCGCCGCCAGAGCAGCCGGATCCGCGAACACCTCGACGGCGACGGTTGTCATGAAACCTCCGGCAGGGCCAGCCTCAGATGCTGTTGGACTTCCTCGAGCCCAGCCGTGTACGCATTGAGTTCCTCGCGCAGGCGGCGGATCTCGTCGATCGTCTGATCGGGACCGGTCGAAGTGAGGGCGATCGAGTGGGCTTTCACCGCCAAGGTGTCGATGCCGGTGGTGGTAGCGAGAATCCGCGACACCACCTCGTCGCGGCGACGGCGGATGCTCGTCACCTCGGTGATCTGGGCCTCGATCTCCTCCCGGACCGGCCCGGCCGGAAGGTTCTGGAGGCGTCCTTCCAGCCTGCGCTCGTCGACGGTCCCGAGGAATCGGTCCGCCCTCTGAACCCACAGCACGGAGTCGTACATACGGCGCAGGGTCTCGGTGACCCGGGCCATCAAGCCTTCGTTGTCTCCTCCCTGCCAGGCTTGCATCGCCTGCTCCAGCCGGTCTCTTGCCTCCAGGGCATTCACCATCAGACCCAAATGCTCGGGACCGAGCGCCGATAGATCACGGTCGAATTCCGGTGCCACCATCGATGCGGCCAGCCTCGGGTCACGGAGATGGAGCAGCGCTGATGTAACAAAACCGACCGCACCCGCCCCGGCGATGAAGGCAGCAGGAATGCCAAGCAACAGTCCGGCCCCGACCAGACCCACGGTGGCAGCGACCCCTGCCGGGCGGAACATCGCCCGCAATAGCCGCTGGCTCTTGCGGGTTACCGGGTTGTATCGGAAGACGCTTCCCAATCTGTCTGGCCCGGTTCTGTTTGACCCAGTTCTGTCTTGCATTTCTAGAAGTTCGAGATCACCTGCTGGAAGACCTGTCGGATTGTTAGAGGGTTGGTCGCCTGGTAGAGCCGGGCCTGAGAGGCGTTGGCGATCGCTGTCAGCTCATCGATGGACGCATCCAGTCCGTACGCGACCGGAAAGACCCGCACCACGTCTCTCTCGTTGGATCCGAGGAACTGGACCAAGGGGTCCAGTTCGCAACCGGGGGGATTGTCATCGCACATCCCATCGGTCAACAACAGCACGGCGTTGATCTTGGTCTGGTCGAAGTTATCCCTCACGGCTTGAACCGCGGCCATGGTCGAGTCGTAAAGACCGGTACCGCCCTCGGCCTGCAGGTTCGCAATTGTGTCCTCCAGATCCTCCCTGATACCGGAAAGTGGGGCCGGCGGAATCAATTCGAGGTAGTCCTGGTCCCCGTCGAGGTTGGTCGAGAACACCCAGAGCCCGATCTCGTCCTCAGGTTTGAACTCGTCGAAGCTCGAAATCACCGCCTCTTTGGCAAGCTCCAGCTTTGAAAAGCCATCACCGGCGAGGTCGGCCATCGATCCGGAGACGTCGAACAGAATGATCACCCGGGCCGTCTTGCGGTTTGCCTCCCAGTTCTCGACGAGGGCCGAGAGGACCGCCGGGGTCGGAGTGGCGAGTTCGGTGTCGGGCTTCCCGGGGTTGAGCCCGTTGGCGGTGTTGATCGGATCGCCGATGGCCACAGCAGGGTTCCCGGGCCGGAATCCGAACTCCAGGACTGCCCGCTGGTTGTCGGGGTCGTCGATGACAAAAGTGCGGAAGGCGGCCGCAGCCTGGCGAGCCACATCGGTGACCCAATCCCCGTCGAGGATGAAGGCCGGATTGTCCGAGTAGAGGGTGCCCTCGCTCGGATACACCGCCACCAGCGGCACCTGTGGTGCCGGGCCGGGGGTGCCGGTGTCGGCCGGGTCGCCCCGGTTGTAGGCAAGGATCGAGACCTCTTCGACTGCCACCGCCGAGACATAAGTGAGTCCCCGGCCGGCCTGGTCGGCCCGGTACATATTGTCGAGGAAGGTAAGGGTCGTGTCCCCGTAGTGGACGGTGGCGGCCTCCACACCCCGGACGAACTCGACCACCTCGGGATCGGTCAGATCTGCCTCGTTGAGACCCGAGGTTTTGCCGGTGGCGGCGTAGTAGATGGCAGCGGTGGCCGAAAGCCCCGAAGTCGAGAAGTTGGGATTGGTCTTGCCAAGTCGGAAGTCACCCCACTCGGGGTGTCCGAGCGATCCCCATCCCTCAGGATCCGAGGCCAGAGCCAGGATGTCGGACCACCCGATGTCAGCCTCGGGCCAACCGAGGGCCTCGGCCATCGGGCGGGGCATTCCCAGCACCAGCGGAGTCAGCATGATCCGCTGAAAGTCGTTGGCGATGGGTGGCTGTCCCTGCTCCGACAAGCGTTCGTTGACTATCGCACCCCAGGTGCTGGCCGAAGGACTCCACAGAACCGGGGCGGGTCCAGCCGATCCGTCCGTCGGCCAGCCTTCGGCGAGCATTCGGGCCGCGGTCCCAGATGACACCCGGTAGACCGTGATCGCAGCACATTCGCCATCGAACTCCTGACCCGTGGCGTTGAAGGTCTCGGCCAGACCGGTGAGCAAGGTGAATTTTTCCGGAGAGGTGGCGACCGGTACCTCGGTGCACCCGGCCGGCACCGAGTTGTTGGTGGTGGTGTCAGTGTTGGCCTCCGATGAGCAGGCGCCAAGCAGAAGCAATGTGACCAACAGCAATGGAATGGTTCGGTTGCGGATCATGAGTACCTCATCCTCCCACCACTGATTGCCAACTCGATATCAGTGCCGGTTTTTCGGCCTCGGTCACCGCCGGCAACTCAGACCCTGGCGTGCCGAGGTCTCGCAGGAGGTTGGTGGCTTCTCCCGCCGACGGTCTCAGGCCCAGGCTACCGAGGAGTTCCTGAATGTCTTGATCCAGTAGTCGCTCCGCCAGGTTCCGGGCCGCCCGGCCTTCCCCATAAGCGGCGATAGCGAGATAAGGGCCCGGATCCGGGTAAAAGACCACCAGGCGGCCAGCCCGGGCCCTGGCGTTCTCCAGTTGCGAGGCGATCGCGGCCTCCGAGGCCACCACCGCGTCGGCCCGGCTCGGGAAGAGCACCAGGTCGGCGAGAAGCTGTCCACCTTCCGGGGCTTTCAGCCGAACCCATTCTCCGAACCCGGCGGGAGGATTTGCGCCTGCCACCAGCCGCCACGCCTCCAGATCGGCGAGGCCCTCGGTGGGGTCGGCCAGCCCGATCAGCATCGTGCCCCAATTGGCAGGGCCACCCAACTCGTCCCACGTTCGGCCGGCATTGTCGACCAGGCACTGGACGCCTATTGCCCCGCAGATTCTCTCGAGAGTGGGAGCCCGCTCGCCCCAGACGGCGATGGCTACCGGAGACCTGGCGAATGTCTGCGCCGCGAGTTCCGCAGCCATGTCGCCGGCGAAGTCGATGATCAGCGTGTCAGCGGGAATCTCCCCTTGAGGTAGGGACCTTCGGGAGGTGCCCAGAACCTGCCCCAGCCGATCGCAGGCAAGCTGGAGCGCCGGTGGGCAGGCCAAGGCGACGTCGGCGTTCTCGCCGCCGGGGAGGGTGGTCGTTGATGTCGAAGATGAGGTGTCACGGGTGACCACCCATCCAATCGCCAGAACCAGGCCACCCAGGGCAAGTGCTATCAGGCCGGCACGCCAGCCGCTCATATGCGGCTACTCACTTTTGGGCCCGGCCGCTCATGGCTTCGATGGTAGGTGTCAGCGGATGACCATCACGCCCACGTAGGACATGCCGGCCACCAACACCCAGGTCGCCATGCCAAGTGCCAGCGGCCTGCCTCCGAGCTTTCGAAGGCGTCCCAGGTCCACCCCGAACCCGACCCCAACCAGCGAGACGGTGAAGAGGAATCCTTCGATCTGACGGATCGGCTCCAACCAGGGTTCCGGAACGAGACCGGTGGTGCGAATCACGACCATGAGTAGAAACCCGGCCACGAAAAGCGGCAGCAGCGGCGGCCGGGTAGCGCTTGGGTTCGGAGTGCGGCTCCTCCTGGTGAGGGCGACACCGACGACGAGGGGTGCCAGCAACGCAACCCGGGTGAGCTTGACGACGATGGCCGCTGTCAGGGCTTTGTCACCTCCGGTCGAGGCGGTCGCCACCGTTTGGGCCACGTCGTGGACGGCTCCGCCGACCCACGTCCCAAAATCGGTTGCAGTCAATCCGAACATGGTCCCCAAAATCGGCAGGACGACGATCGAGAGACTCCCGGCCAGGGTGACCAGGCCGATGGCATAGGTCGCCTCCTCCTCGTCGGCTCCGACGACGCCGTTCATCGCTGCCACGGCCGAGACCCCGCAGATCGAATAGCCGGTTCCGATCAGGAGTGAGAGGTCAGGGGAGACCCCCATCCGTCGACCAATCCACTGGGCGCCAAAGAACGTGACCGTCACCGCAAGAACAACTACTACGAGTCCCGGAAGCCCGATCGCTGCCAGATCGTCCAGGGCAACTCGCAATCCGATCAGCACGACTCCGATCCGGAGGAGCCGTGACGCCGCGAATCGCATTCCGGGCCGGGCGAAGGGAATCCCGAGCGTGTTGCCGACGATCATCCCGAGTGCCACAGCGATGATCAGGGGCGAGATCAACTCGGCCACATTCCCGATGAGTTGGGCTACCAGTGCCAACAGGGCAGCGATGAGAAGACCAGGGCCGACTTCGGCGAGGGGTGTGGGCCGTGGTTCTCGTACGCTTGGCTGCATGGTGTCTGAAGTGGTCAGGATCGCGGTCGGCGAGGGAACCGTAACTGGCAGGCTGGTCAGGGAAGGGAACAGTTCCGACCGGGGCGAGCAGAAGGGAGTGCTTCTGGCCCACGGGGCTGGGACCAATCAGGATCACCCCCGCCTGGTGGAGTTGAGGGACGGCCTCGCCGCGGCCGGGTTGACAGTGCTCACATTCAATTACCTCTATACGGAGGCCGAACGAAAGCGCCCCGACGCTCAGCCAATCTTGCTCAGTGCCCATCGGGCGGCCAGGGACTATCTGGTCGCGGCGGTCGGAGGTCCGGTAGTACTGGCAGGCCGGTCGATGGGTGGCCGGATGGGAACGTATCTCGCCGCCGCAGGTGAACCGGCCCTTGGGCTCGTGCTGTATGCCTACCCCCTTCATCCGCCGGGAAAGCCGGAGAAGCTACGGGCCGATCACCTTCCGGCTATCACCGCACCGATGTTGTTCTTTCAGGGAACCAGGGATCCGTTGAGTCGAATGGAGCTGTTCGATAGGTATGTGCGACCGTTGCCCAATGCCACCGTCGCATTGCTTGAGGCA
>CAZPIZ010000106.1:0-6225 GCA_964586615.1 uncultured Acidimicrobiaceae bacterium
GTGTCGGCGTCGGCGGGTCCCTTGTCGAAGCGGTATCTCTTTACCCGGGCGAACCTGAGGGCGATCCCGCCCGGATACCTGGTGCTGGCCTGGACGCCATCAATCGCCACCTCCACAACCTGTTCCGGGCGTAGGTATATCCCCCAGGTATCGCGACTCACCTCGAGCTCGGGGAATCGTTCGGTTTGCCACCGGAGGATCTCATCGGTCATGCCTTTAAAGGTCTTACCGACCATGACGAACTCACCGGCGTCGGCGTTGCGAGCTCCCAGATGGATGTTGGAGAGGAAGCCGGAACGGCGGCCATGGCCCCATTCGGCTGCCAGCACCACCAGGTCATATGTATGGACCGGCTTGACCTTGCGCCACGACTTCCCCCGTCTCCCCGCTTCGTACGATGAGTCGAGTCCCTTGACCATCACCCCCTCGTGGCCGGCCTTGAGGGTGATCTCGGAGAATCGGGCCGCCTCCTCGACGTCGGAGGTGGTGATTCGGGCGATGCGGTGCTCGGAGGGGGCGATCCGATCAAGCTGTGGGAGTCGCTCCGAAAGGGGAAGGTCGATCAGATCAACGCCGTCGACGTGGAGGACGTCGAAGAAGAAGGGATAGAGCGGCACTTCCGCAAAGGCCCGTTCCTCGGTCCCGAACCGACTCATGGTTTCCTGGAACGGTTGCGGGGTCCCATCGGTTCGAAGCGCCATTGCCTCGCCGTCGAGGATCACCGCGTCTACTGGAAGGTTGCGGGCCACCGCCGCCACCTCCGGCATCCGGGCAGTGATGTCGTTCTGGTTGCGGGTGAAAACCCTGATCTCCTCGCCCAACCGGTGCACCTGAATGCGGGCTCCGTCGAGTTTCCATTCCACCGAAACCTCTCCGGTGACGGCCTCCTCGATCGAGGCGGCGGGCGACGCCAGCATTGGCTGGATCGGGGAAAGGACTCGAAGCCCGATCAGCGCCAGACCCTCGGCCCCATCTGCCGCTGCGGTCCGAGCCACGGCCCCCAGATCCGCACGAAGCATGAGAGCACGTCGGACCGCCGGAGCCGGCACCTCGTAGGCCTCTGCGACCGCATCAACGACGATGCCGGCCAGAGCTCCCTGGCGAACCTCGCCGGTGAGGGTTCGGCGCAAGAAGTCCTGCTCGGCTTCCGTGGCCCTGGCGAACAGGTCGTCGAGAAGCCGGGCCCGCCGCTCCTGGGAACCGGCTCCGGTGATGGTCGGAATCTGGTCGAGCACCTCGTCCACCTCGGCCAGGGTCAATCGGGGCTCGCTGGCCGGCTCCACGGCTACGCCGAAGGCGGCTGCGTATCCCACCCCGATCCTTCCCTGCCGTATCTCTCCCGCCAGGAGTCCGATCGCAACCGCGATCTCGTTCGGATCGAGGTCGCGCAAAAGACGGGCGAGAGCTGCGGTCTTGGCCTTGCGTGAGCGGGTCGAGGCGACCTCGGCCGACGTGGCCACCAGATCGGCGAGGAGCATCAGGCTCCGCAGCCGCCGCCCAGCACCGGCTCCGCCCCGAGGTCGTCGTTGATGTACTCGAAAGCCACCGTTCCCGCCCCTTCGTAGTAGGCCTCATCAACGGCGATCTCCATCTTTCCGTCTCCGTTGAGGTCGGCGATCGCCGGAATCGAGTGAGAGAGGATGTAGGCGTTGTCGGGTCCGGCGAGCGACGTTTCGAGGATGACGGTTTGCCACTCGCCTTCGATCATCTTCCGCAAGACGACGATGCTGTAGTCACCGGGCCGGCCAAAGAGATCCTCTGGGAGCTGTTTGGAGACGATCACGATCTCCTCGGACCCGTCGGCGTCGATGTCGGCCACGATCTGCTGAAAGATGGTCGGCTCGGCCTCGATGCCGAGCGACAAGAGGACTTCGATCACCGCCTCGGAATGGACATCGGCCAGGGCGACCGACTCGACCCGCACCGGTGACGGGCGAAGATCCCAGTCAGCGATCACCGCTAGCGCACCCGGGTCCGCAAAGTCACCCGGCAACGGCGGGTCGAACTCGAGCACCGGGGTGAGACTCGGTTCACAAAGCGTCGGGGGCGAACCTACCGCAATGGTTATCGGCTGATCGAGCATCACGACCTGATACTCCTCGTTCCCTCTCAAGGCAATGTCGTCGAGCCCCTCGGGCACCACCCATCCGTCCGACCACCATCCCATCAATCCGAAACGGCTGGCGACTACAGGCACCGAATCTGATGAAGCAGTGGTCGATGGGCCAGTGGTCGAACCTCCGGTTGTACTCCCGCACGCCGCCATTAGGACCGTGGCCGCGATGAGTCTTTTCACCGAAACGAGAGTAGGTCGAGTCCCAGGCCACGGAGGAGACGGGCGGTGGTGTGCAGCGGCAGGCCGATGACACCGGACGGGCTCCCGTGTACCGCCTCGATGAAGATCGCCCCCAATCCGGTAAGCGCATAAGCCCCCGCCTTATCCATGGGCTCGCCGGTCGCGACGTAGTCGGCGATCTCGTCGTCGGTCATTGGGAGAAACTTGACGAGGGTCGATTCAACCGCAGTCACCACCTGCACGATGTCGGTCATTCGGGCCACCGCCACACCGGTCAGGACTTCGTGGGTAGTGCCACCGAGCCGGCGCAGCATTGTTTTGGCTTCCTCGGGATGGCCCGGTTTTCCGAGCACGTGACCGTCGATCACGACGGTCGTGTCGGCGGCCACGACCACCGCCCCGATGACGACTGCGGCTTCGGCCTTGGCCCGGGCTACACGGGCGACGTGGTCATAGGGCTCTTCGTTTGGATGGCGATGCTCGTCGACCTCGGGGGCGACCACCTCGAAGCGGAGGCCGAGCGATTCCAACAGCTCCTTTCTTCTGGGGGAGCTCGAGGCGAGAATCAGCCGTAAGTCGTTCATTCAGGCACGAAGTTTCGTCCGAGGGCGGCCGGTGGCGTGGGAAGCAACCATCTCGTGAGTTTGGGTGATCGACCCAGCAACCTGCGCAGGCCCGCCGAGTTAACCACGACCAGGGTGAAGATCATCAACGGGAACGGTAAGGAGGGGAGGATCTGGGCGAGCCCGGGAAGATCGTCCTGCAAACGGAGTGCGACCACCTGGAGGGCGCCAAAGAGGTAACACCCGATCGCTATCCGCACCGGCTGCCAGCCGCCGAATATGACGATGGCGAGTGCGATCCAGCCGAAACCGGCTGTGTGACCGTCAGACCAGCCGAGCTTCTGGTCGAGGGAGAAAGCCGCTCCCGCCACTCCCACCAACGCCCCCCCGACCACAGCCGCCAGATAGCGGTAGCGGTTCACGTTGATTCCGCGGGCATGTGCCGCCTCCGGCCTCTCACCGACCGCTCGGAGCTCGAGGCCGATCCGGCTCCGTGCCATGAACCAACCGATTAGACCGACGAGTAGCAACGAGCCGTAGACGGACAGGTTCTGGGAGAAGAGCGCTCGACCGATTAGGGGGATCTCGGACAGACCCGGAAGAGGGCGGTGTGTAACGGAGGGCCCCGGTTGGTGAGCGAATCCCTCACCGAGGTAAGAGGAGAGGGCAGCTCCGAGCAGGGTCAATATGAACCCGACCGCTACCTGGTTCAGTCGAAGACCGATTCCCGACCAGGCGACGATGAGGGCGACCAGTGCCGATACCGCGGCCGCCGCCAGAAATCCGAGGCCGACGCTGCCTGTGGTGTAGGCGACCGCAAAGCCCGACATGGCCGAGAGAAGGATGCTGCCGTCCAGGGAGAGGTTGACGATTCCCGCCCGTTCGGTGATCGCCTCCCCAACCGCGGCATAGATCAATGGCGCCGCCGCGGCAACGATCGAAGCCAGTGTCGCCTCCATCAGGCTTGCCCCGGGTGTGCGGGTCTCTTGGATAGCCAACCCCCGAACAGCACGGCTGATAGAACCAGAAGGCCTTGAATCACGCCTCCAAGCGACGAATCAAGGTCGAGGCGAAGTTGCAGTTGCGATGACCCGACCGAGATGGCGGCAAAGAACAAGGCGATGGGGCCCACCCATCGGACCCGGTAGCCGGCCAGCAGCACCACCAACACAGCCAGGAACCCCCGCCCGCCGGCGATGGCGGGAACCAGCTTGTGCTGGATGCCCGTGACGAGGACGGCACCCGAGAGACCGGCCAATCCACCGCCGACCAGGAATGCCCGCAGGGTGGTGGCGTCGGCCGGCACCCCGAGCAGCCGGGCGCTGGCCGGGTTCGAACCGACCGCCCGCAGCCTCAGCCCGAAACGGGTACCTCGCATCATCAGCCCGACCCCGATCAGCACCATCAATGCCAATCCAATGGCGATTGGCGAAAGCCGGGTGTCGAAGGCGGTAGGGAGCCAGGTCTCATCGCGGAACGGCTCGGTGCCTGAGGTCGAAGCCACTCCCGCTCGCTTCCATGGCCCGATGACGAGGTAGGTGGCGAAGGCCTGGGCAACGAACCCGAGGCCGATCCCGCCAAAGATTTCGTTCACCCTGCCCTTGACCTTGAGCACACCGGCCGCTCCTCCCCACAGGGCTCCACCGAGCATTCCGGCTGCAAGCGTGGCCGTGAGGACCACCGGGCGGTCACCTGGGACGGTTCTTGCGGCCAGGGAGGCCGCGATTGCTCCGGCCACGATCTGACCTTCGACACCGATGTTCCAAAGACCGGCGGCGAAGGTGACCACCAGACCGGCAGCCGCAATCGCAACCGGTGCCCAGGCCATCAGCGTGTCGGCGAACCTGGTCTTGCCGGAGAAGGCACCTTCGCCGACGAGCCGGAGTGCCTCCAGAGGAGGAGCGTCGGCCAGCAGCAGAAGCCCGATCGTCGCCACCAAAGCGACGGCGACCGGACCTATGAACCCGGTGACCCGCCAACCAATGGATCTGGCGATGGATCTGGTCAAGCTGTCACCATGCCGCCGATCAACGTGCCGATCTCTTCGGTGTCTGTTTCCGTGGCGACTAGTTCAGCGATGATCCGACCCTCGAACACGACGAGAATTCGATCGGAGTAGGTGAGCAGCTCATCGAGATCAGAGGAAGCGAAGACGATGGCGGTCCCATCCTTCCTGCGCTCCAGCAACCGGCCCCAAACATAGGCAGCCGAGTCGAGGTCGAGACCCCTGGTCGGATGTTCCATCAGCAACAACTTCAGCCTCGGTGGCAGGAGAGCGAGGAGGAGACGTTGCTGGTTGCCACCGGAGAGGTCATCAGCCACAGAATCGGGGCTGCCCTTTATGCGAAAGGCGTCGATGGCCTCGGCGGCTCTCCTCCGCGCCGCCTCCCAGTTGAGAAAGCGGGCAGAGTCCCCGGCCAGCTCGATGTGCTCGGTGATCGTCAATCCTGGCAACAGGCCTTCCTCCAACCGGCCACCTGGAAGGAAAGCCACACCGGCCTCCGCAAAGCGACGAGCGGGGCGGTGGGTGAGGTCGCGACCTCCGATCTTCACCCGGCCTCGCCGTACCGGCGCGGTCCCGGCCAGGGCCCTCAACAGAGACCCCTGGCCGCTTCCCTCCAGGCCTGCCAGACCGACCACCTCACCTACTCTGACCTGTAGATCAGCCTGGCTGATCCCGCTCCGTTCATCGCCGGAGCCGACCGAACCAAGTTCGGCAACCACGGGTCCGTCCGGGGTCGAGGGGTCCCGGGCCGGAATCGAACTACCCTGTTCGAACATCATCTCCACGAGGTCTTCCTCACGCCGGGGGAGTGGGGAGCTCCCGACGACGCGGCCTCGACGAAGAACGGTCACCGACTTGCAGAGTTCGTTTATCTCCTCGAGTTTGTGCGACACGAACAACACCGTCAGTCCTTCCGCTGCCAGGCTGCGAAGGGCGGCGAACAGCTCCCGTCTCTGGCCGGCGGTGATCCCCGAAGTGGGCTCGTCAAGGATGAGCACTCTTATCCCGGCCGCCAACAACCTGACGATTTCGAGCTGTTGACGCTCGCCGATCGACAGGCTTCTGGTAACTGCCGCCGGATCCAACCGAAAACCAAAGCGTCGTCCGATCTGGGCCAGTTCGGCGCTGGAAGCGCCCACCGAGCGCCTGCTTCCCATTCGAAAGTTCTCGGCTGCCGTAAAAGGAAGGCAGACGAGAGGCTCCTGGTGAAGCATCCCGATGCCGGCCGCCAGAGCCTGTCGCGGGGAGCCGAGCGGCACCGGCTCTCCATCGAGTATCACCGAGCCTCTGTCCGCAGAAACGATCCCGGAGAGGATCTTCATCAACGTGGACTTGCCGGCCCCGTTCTCGCCCAGCACCGC
>CAZPIZ010000107.1:0-4675 GCA_964586615.1 uncultured Acidimicrobiaceae bacterium
CCTTACCGTCCCCTGAAACGTTTCAATCGCATATTGAAACGTTTCAGGAGTCCTGTGTGCGTCGGACAATCCGGGATGTAAGCGATCGGGCTGGGGTGTCGGTGGCGACCGTCTCCAACGCCCTCAACGCACCGCACTTGGTGGCATCCGCAACGAGGACGAAAGTGATGGAGGCTGTCGAAGCGCTTGGCTACCGGCCCAATCGGGCGGCCCGCATCCTCCAGGCCCGCAAGACCCAGCTCATCGGATACCGCCTCCCCGACCCCGGCCCGCAAGCGGCCCTCGACGTTTTCCTTCATCGGTTGGTCGTCACCGCCACCAACCATGGATTCGACCTCACTCTCTTTGCCCCCCGGTCGGGTCAGGATGACTTGGATGCCTATCGAGAGGTGATCCGGAGCGGTGACGTCGACGGGTTCGTTCTCTCCGAGACCAACTACGCCGACCCTCGGGTCGAGTTGCTGTCCGAGCTTGGCTTTCCATTTGCCGCTTTCGGACAGGCCAACCATCCCTCGCCGTTCCCCTGGGTTGATGTCGACGGTGCGGCCGGACTCGCGGATGTAGTCGAGCATCTGGCCAAGCAAGGTCACGAGCGGATAGCGCTGGTGGCCTGGCCGGCCGGCTCTGAATCGGGCGACGACCGCGTCGAAGGTTTCGAGCGCGGCATGAGGACGGCCGGGCTGACAATCGACCCGCATCTGGTTCACCGGGTCGAGAACGGTTTCCTGACAGGAAAGGGAGCCGGCGTCGAGCTGCTCGAGACTCCCGATCCACCGACCGCCATTGTCACGGTTCAGGACGAACTCGGTTTTGGGGTAATGGTCGCAGTGTCCGAGCGCGGTCTTCAACCCGGTCGGGACGTGGCTGTGACGGGGTTCGACGACACCCCGGCTGCCGCCTACGTCTGGCCCGGCCTCACCTCCGTTCGACAACCGTTCGACGATGTCGCTCAGGCGCTCGTCAACCTGCTGGTCGATCGTCTTGAGAACCCCGATGATCCGCCTGGGTCGGCGATGCTGATGCCCCGGTTGGTTGTTCGGGGCTCGACGACGGGAGCGGGCCGATGAACACGAGCATTCTCGATCGGGATACCGGCGCCAGCACCTGGCACCTCGTGGAGGATCGCTTCGTTCCGTCGCTCGCGTCAGGCCGGGAGTCCATCTACACCATCGGCAACGGCTACCTCAGCACTCGGGGCAGCTTCGAGGAGAAGACCCCCGGCGAGGTCCGGGCCACGTTCATCCAGGGCCTCTTCGTCACTCCCCCGGAGGAACTGCCTTTGTTGGGAGCTGTTCCGGACTGGACCGAGCTGGCCATGACCTTCGACGGCCACCCGTTTGGTTCCGACGGCGCCCTCGGTGGGTACCGGCGGAGCCTGGACATGAGGAACGGGATTCTCGAACGCGAGGTCCTTTGGCGGGCGTCCGAAGCCGGGCTGGTCAAGATTCGGTTCCGGCGCCTGGTCTCAATGGCTCAACCCCACCTGGCGGCTCTCGAGATCACCCTGACCGCCCTGACCAACCCGGTCGAGTTGTGGCTCGAAACCGGCATCGACACCTCGATCCCGAGCCCATCGTTCCCCGTCTGGAATCCGTCGCGCTGGATGCGGCCATCGAAGGCCAACCTCCGACTGGAAGCCGAGAGCATCGACGGCGTTCACCGTCTCTCGGTCGAGACCTCCCTCGATGGTCCCGGGCGTCTGGAGATGATCCGCGATCCCCACCACCACCGCTTCACCGCCCAGACCCTGCTTGGCGTTGGGCGTCCGGTGAGTTTCACCAAATACACCCTTTATCACTCGAGTCGGGACCCGGGGGATCCAGGCAAACTTCCGGGTCCCGACACGACCTTCGACAAGGTGGCAGTGGCTTCGGGGCGTGCATGGGCCAGGAGATGGAAGGCCGCCAGCATCGACATCGATGGCGACCCGATTGCCGAGCGCGGCGTTCGTTTCGCCGCTTTCCAGGTGATCGGGGCCTCGCCACCAAAAGACCCCGGTGCTGCCATGGGCGCCAAGCTCGCGTCGGGCTTTGGATACCGCCACCACGTGTTCTGGGATACCGACATCTTCATCGTTCCATATCTCACGGTCACGCTGCCTGACCTGGCCCGCAACCACCTTGGATATCGTTACCGTGGTCTCGAAGGTGCTCGCCGCAAGGCCAAGCGCTATGGCCGCGAGGGTGCTTTCTACGCCTGGGAGTCGGCCGACACCGGCGATGAAGTGACCCCCGAGTGGACCAGTCCCAACTTCGGGCCCCCAAGCCGGATTTGGACCGGCGAGATCGAGGAGCACATCACCGCCGATGTGGCCTACGCCGCCCATAACTATTGGCGATGGACCGGCGACGACCGCTTCCTGAAGGAAGAAGGGCTCGAGATGATCGTCGAGGGGGCCCGCTACTGGGCCAGCCGACTCCAGGTCGAGTCAAACGGGGCTCACATCCGCGGGGTGATCGGGCCGGATGAATACCACAGCCACGTCGACGATTCCTTCTACACCAACCTCCTGGCCGCCTGGCATCTGAAGACGGCCGCGGAGTTCGTCGAGCGCCTTGGAACCGATGCTCACCGTGCTTCCTCGTCGCTTGTCTCGCGGCTTGGAATCGGATCGACCGAACCCGCTGCCTGGCGCAACCTGGCCGATCAGATCGTTCTCCTCAACCGAGCGGACGGTGTGTGGGAACAGCACGCCGGGTTCTTCGACCTCGAGGCCGTCGACCTCTCCGAATTCAGCCCGCGCCAGAGTTCGATGTACGAGCTACTGGGCGAGGAGCGGGCCGAGCGGTCCCAGGTCATCAAGCAAGCGGATCTGGTTATGGCGATGACTCTCCTTCCCGAAGCCGTTGGTACACCGGCTCGCCGAAAGCGGAACTGGGATTACTACCTCGAACGCTGTGACCATGGATCTTCGCTATCGATGGCAGTTCACGCTCGGGTCGCTGCCGGTCTTGGCCTCGGGCGGGAAGCGTACGACATGTTCCGTGCGGCTCTCGCCATCGATCTTGAGGACATTATGGGGAACGCCCGCGACGGCCTCCACGCCGCCACCCAGGGGGGAATTCTCCAGGCCACGATCTTCGGTTTCGCTGGTTTGCGCCTAGAGGACGGCGAGCCGGTGCTTCGACCCCAGCTTCCAGACCACTGGAACCGGATCGGTTTTTCCTATTTCCACCGCGGCCATCGGTTCGAACGAGAGCTGTCGGGGACAACCAAGGCGGAGAGGCGCAAAGTCTCCTCGTCAAAGACGACGAAAATGAAGGAGGAGAGGAAATGAGATGCTGTAAGCCGCTCGCCTTGATCATGGGCTTAGCCATTCTGGTGGCTGCCTGTGATGGCGGCGGCGCAACAACAACCACTGCCGCCGTCGGGGAGACAACCACAACGGCCGCGGGAGACACCACCACCACGGCAGCTACCGACACCACCGGCGAAACCGCCGGGGGTCTGGAGGGGGTGGAGCTCACCGTCTGGGGTGGCTCGTCGGGCACTGCCGAAGACGAGGCGCTTACCGGGTTGCTGGAAACCTTCAATGGGGAAACTGGCGCCCACGCTGTCTTCGAGGCCCAGTCCGATATGACCACCGCGCTGAATACCGCGCTGGCCGGCGGTGATCCACCGGACGTCTTCTATGTCGACAGCAACAATCTGCCCGATCTGGCTGCGGCCGGTGCATTGGCTCCGGTGCCCGACGGGACGCTGAGCGAACCAGACGACATTTACCCGTCGTTGAAGGAGGCATTCACGTTTGACGGCACTTGGTTCTGCCCACCCAAGGACTTCTCCACCCTGGGTCTGGTCTATGACCCGGCGGCACTTGAAGCTGCCGGCGTGGCCGTCCCCACCACCTGGGAGGAGCTGTCCTCGGCAGCCGAGGCCTTGACGACCGATACCCAGGCCGGACTGGCGATGGGGGTGGAGTACCCACGCTGGGCGGTATTCATGTTCCAGGCGGGCGCGGACCTGACCAACGCCGACGTGTCGGCAATAACGCTCGACACTCCTGAGGCCAGGGAAGCCCTTCAATTCGTCGCCGACCAGTACGCAGCCGGTTCTTTCGTGCGTCCTTCAGACGTTGATGCCGGTTGGGCAGGAGAGGCGTTCGGACAAGGCAAGGCGGCGATGACGATCGAAGGCAACTGGATCGTTGGGTATCTAGACACCACCTTCCCAGACAAGACCTGGGCCGTGGCCGAGCTTCCTTCCGGACCTGCCGGGCAAGGGACGTTCGCCTTCACCGTGTGCTACGGCGTTGCGGAGAGTGCGGCGAATCCCGATGCTTCGTGGGCTCTTGTCGAGTACTTGACGAACGCCCAAGGGGCTCTGGCCTGGACCACGGCGTTCAATGTGATGCCGGCGCGGGCGTCAGTGGCCGATGAGTGGCTGGCTGATCATCCCGAGCTGGAGGCCTTCGTCACCGGGGCGGAATATGCACATCGCTGGGGTTTCGCACCGGGTTTCGGAGACGTAATAAGCGTCTTCAACGACCAGGCCAATGCCATCGTCGATGGCGACGGCACCGTGGACGAACTCATCGAGGAGACAGTCTCGGCCGGTGAGGATGTCATCAGTTGATCATCTGAGTGGGGGGACCCATGTCTACGGTCCCCCCACTCCCGATCACAACGGAAGGGCACCGGGCCCCCCGCCCGATAGATCAGCGGAAGGGCACCGG
>CAZPIZ010000107.1:4775-6221 GCA_964586615.1 uncultured Acidimicrobiaceae bacterium
CGGAAGGGCACCGGGCCCCCCGCCCGATAGATCAGCGGAAGGGCACCGGCCCCCCCGCCTAATTGAGACAGGAGGGTGACATGGAACCCGTCGTTGAACGGGCGCCGAGAAATGTGGTCGGTCGTCAGCACTCGCGCCGCAAGAAAGACGATGGCTCGCATCGGGCCCGGTTGGATCAGAAGGAGCCGTATCTCGGTTGGCTCTTCAGTGCTCCGGCCGTGCTTGGTTTGGTGGTCTTCCTGGTCATTCCCATCATCGCCGCAGTCTGGGTCAGTTTCCGTGACTGGAACGGCCTGACCTCAATCTTCGACTCGGACCCAATCGGCCTGGCGAACTATCGGGAGTTGCTTACCGAGGACGGAGTCCGACGCACCGACTTCGCCATCAGCCTTCGCAACAACTTCTACTACGTGCTCGGTGTGGTCCCGGCCCAAACCATCCTGGCGTTTGTGATCGCCGTGGTTCTCAACCAGAAGTTCCTCAAGGGCAAGGGTTTTTTCCGAACTGCCTACTACTTCCCATCGATAACCAGCTCCATTGCCATCACCCTCATATTCGTGTTCCTCTTCCAGACCGATGGGGCGATCAACCTGGTCCTACCCATTCAGGACATTGACTGGCTCGACAACGCCCGTGGGCTCATCCATAATTTCCTCGGCGTCTTAGGGGTGGAGGAGGGGCCGTCCTTCCTCACCGAGAACGAGTTCATGGGTCTCGAACTTTGGGATTGGCTGGCCGGGCCCAGCGTGGCGATGGTGGCGTTCATGATGCTGGTGACTTGGACCACCGCCGGGACGCTGATGCTGATCTTCCTGGCCGGCCTTCAGAACATCTCGCCATCGGTGGAGGAGGCAGCAATCGTGGACGGTGCCGGCCCGGTCCAGCGCTTCTTCCGGATCACGATTCCATTGATGAGACCCACCATCTTCTTCGTTGTCACTCTGGGCTTAATCGGAAGCTGGCAGGTCTTCGACCAGATCTACGCCGGCAGCGGCGGCGATCCACGCAAGACCACCTTGACCCCCGCCTATCTCATCTACGTTCAGGCCTTTACGAACTCCAAGGCTGGCCTAGCGGGTGCTATCGCGGTGATCCTCTTCGCCATCATCATGTTCTTTACCGTGGTCAACCGCAGGGTGATCCGTGATACGGGGGACTTCTGATGACTGCGACAGTCAAAACCAAGCCAGCCTCGAAGCGGGCGATGCAGTCTTCCACCATGTCGCGTGAGTCAGGCCCCAAGGCCGTCGCCAAAAGGGTCATCGGCTACGTTGTGCTGATTTTCTTCGCTCTCGTCTTCATCATGCCCTTCGTGCTGTCGGCGGCAACCGCCTTCAAATCGCTGCCCGACATCCAGGCCAACCCGGTCAGCCTGGTCGCGGACCCGGCCTATGGCGGCTGGACCACCGAGGGCATTGAGGCTCTCAACAGCTCGAGGGTGAACCT
>CAZPIZ010000108.1:0-3776 GCA_964586615.1 uncultured Acidimicrobiaceae bacterium
GACACGGAGATGCCGGCGTTGATCGCCGGGCGGATGCCCTGATAGAAGAGATCGGTTTCCAGGAAGCACTGGCCATCGGTGATCGAGATCACGTTGGTGGGGATGTAGGCCGAAATGTCGTTGGCTTTGGTCTCGATCACCGGAAGGCCGGTCAACGAGCCGCCCCCGAGCTCCTTGGAAAGCTTGGCGCAGCGCTCGAGGAGGCGGCTGTGCAGATAGAAGACGTCGCCCGGATATGCCTCACGGCCGGGGGGACGCCGCAGGAGCAGTGATATCTCGCGGTATGCGACGGCCTGCTTGGAGAGGTCATCGAACATGACCAGAGCGTGCTGTCCCTTGTACATCCAGTACTGGCCCAGAGCGGAGCCGGTGTAGGGAGCGTACATCTGGAGGGCGGCGGGATCGGAGGCGGGGGCGCACACCACGACGGTGTATTCCATCGCTCCGGCTCGCTCCAGAGCATCGACCACCTCGGCCACGGTCGAGGCCTTTTGGCCTATGGCGACGTAGATGCACTTGACCGCCTTGTCGGTGCCCCAGTACTGCTTCTGATTGATGATCGTGTCGATCAGAATTGCGGTCTTCCCGGTCTGACGATCACCAATGATCAGCTGGCGCTGGCCCCGGCCGATTGGAGTCAGCGAGTCGATCGCCTTGATGCCGGTCTGGAGTGGTTCGGTGACCGGCTCTCGTTCGACCACCGACGGGGCCTGGACTTCCAGCAGGCGCCGTTCGGTCGAATGGATGGGGCCCTTGCCGTCGATGGGGTTGCCAAGAGGGTCTACCACCCTTCCGAGCATGCCGTCCCCGACCGGCACCGACAGAACCGTGCCGGTTTGCTTGACCGGTGAACCTTCTTCAATGTGAGAGGCCTCGCCCATCAGCACGACCCCGAGGTCGTGCTCATCGATGTTGAGGGCAACTCCCCGCAGGCCACCCTCGAACTCCAACAACTCCGACGCCATCGCATTCGGCAGACCCTGGACTCGGGCGACGCCGTCTGCGATCGAGGTCACATACCCCACCGTCTCCTGCTCAACCTTCGGCGACCAATCAGCCAGACGCCGTTTGATCGAGTCGGTGATATCAGCGGGGGTGATGGTCAACTCTGCCATTGCGGGTGCTCCTCAAAGGTTCTCTCAGGTAAATCTCCAATGGGCAAATCTCGACTAGGCATTCTTCATGACCTCACGAAGCGAGGCCAGCCGGCGGGCCACGCTGCCGTCGATCACGATGTCGCCGACACGGGCGACGACACCCCCGATCACGCTTGGATCGACGATCACTTTCAGCTCGAGGTCTTTGCCGGTAGCGCGTGAGAGAGCTGCCGTAAGCCGCTCGAGTACTTCCGGCTCCAGGGGCACCGCCGAACGCACTTCGGCAACGGCCTTGGCTCGCGACCCCGCCGCCTGGGCAATGAAAGCATCGATGATCGCCGGCAGATCCCCGGCGCGTCCCACGTTGACGACAAACGACACCAGCGCAACCGTCAGGGCCGAGGCCCGCCCACCGATCAGGTCGTCGATGATGCCCTGTTTGCGCTCAGCGGGAAGCTGCGGATTGGTCAGAGTCTCGCGCAGTTCGTTGGAGGTGGCGAAGGTGCGAGCGACCGTGAAGAGCTCTCTCTCCAGTCTCTCCAGTTGGCCTTCAGCCTTGGCAACCTCGAAGATGGCAGCGCCGTAGCCGTCAAGTGGGCCCGACCCCGGCCGATCCGATGGCGATTCAGCCGACATTGCGATCGTCCACTTACTTGCTCTCCAGCTCCGCGATATAGCGCTCGACCAACCCAAGCTGGGTTTGGCGGTCAAGACTTTGTCCGACCACCTTCTCGGCCAGGTCGACGGTGAGGTTCGCCACTTCCTGACGAGCCTCGGCCATTGCCCGTGCCTTTTCGGACCCAGCTTCCTCCCGCGCCTTGGTGATGACGCTCTCGGCTTCGCCCTGCGCGCGCTGGACGATGTCGTTCTTCATCTGCTCGGCCGTCTTCCGCGCCTCTTCGATGATTTGGTTGCCCTTGGCACGAGCTTCGGCGACCTGACGCTCGTAGTCGGCGCGAAGAGTCTCTGCATCGATCTTGGCCTTTTCCGCGTCTTCCAGTCGTCCGACTATGGCTTGCTGGCGCGTCTCGAGAGTCCGGTTGATGGCCGGCAAAGCCCACTTCCATACGAAGAAGAAGACGATGGCGAACGACACGATTCCTGCGATCAGTTCGTTCGTCTCCGGGAGCACTAAGGAGGCGTTGGAACTGCTGGCTTCGGCCTCTCCCTGCGCAAGGATCGCCAATGTCAAGGGACTGAGCACGGACTACCTCCTAAGCGATGAAGAAGAGAACGAAACCGATGAGGGCAAGCGCCTCAGTGAAGGCGATTCCGAGGAACATGGTTGTGCGAACCGTGCCTGCCATTTCCGGCTGCCGGGCCATGGCGGTGATGGCATTGCCCACCACAATGCCGATCCCGATGCCTGGGCCCACTGCCCCCAAGCCGTAGCCAACCAAGGCGATGGCGCCCTTGAGAAGCTCGATATTGCCTTCCATCTATTTCCTCCTTTAGTGCTCTGGATGTACCGAAGACTGGATGTAAACCGCCGACAACAACGTGAAGATGTAGGCCTGAAGGACGGCAACGACCACCTCGAAGACAAAAATGAGCAGGCCAAAGGCGAACCACACCACGCCGATTCCGGCCCTGGGACCGATCTCCCCGACCGCCAGGACAAAGGCCACACCCGACCCGAGCAGCAGCGAAAGCATCAGGTGCCCTGCCACCATGTTGGCAAACAACCGCACGGCCAACGTGAGGGGTCGCAGGAAAAAGGTCGACACCAGCTCGATCAAACCGACCAACCAGCGCAACCCGATCGGGACGGCCTTGGGCCAGATGATGTCGAGCAGATAGTGGACGCCATTCTTGGAAAAACCGACAATCACGAAGATGAAGTATGTGACCAAAGACAGAAAAGCCGGAATGGCCATTCGCGACATGATTGGAAAGTTGATGAGCGGGGTGACCTCGAAGAGATTCCCCACCAGAACCAGTATGAAGATCGAGAGCAGGTAGGGGGTGTACTTGACACCCTCGGGCCCGATCACGTCCCGGGCAATGCTATCGCGAACAAACTCGACCAGGCTCTCGATCATGGTCTCGAACTTGGTCGGCACAGGACGGTTGCGACGAAGACCGAAAAAGAGCAACGCAATGGCGATGGCCGCCGCCAGGAGCATCAGAAACGAGGTCCGGGTGAAGTTGATCGGCCCCACGCTGAACCAAGGCTGGGTGAACTCGAATAAATGCTTGACATCGGCCGGCGCGCAGATCACCTCATTGGCGACGTCGCACTCTTCGGCAGCCAGAATCAACTCGCCCAATCCAGTTTCCTTTCCCGACCCCGCATGATCGAGATCGCTTCAAGCGTGATCAGCACCATGTAGCTGACCACCGCCGAGATGCCGAACGCGTATCTGTCGATCTCGACGAAACGCACCACTAGCAACATCGTCGCGGCGATAAGAGCCATCCGGAGGATGAAGCTGACAAGTGCGGCGGCATGATACATGGTGAGGGAAACCCTCATTGCCAGGCTGAGAATCTTGCCTGCCAGCCACAGGTTGAGAACGACAATGCCGAGCCCGAGGGCTCCGGCGGCGGCGCCGCCTGGGCCTCTCAACAGCCAGCAAACCCCTAGGACAGGCAATGCCAGATACAAAGCGCGACCAACTATGTGACGAGCGATGATCGCCTCGACGGGGATCACCGAACCCGGCATTGGGTTACCGC
>CAZPIZ010000108.1:3876-6212 GCA_964586615.1 uncultured Acidimicrobiaceae bacterium
CTTGTCCACCGACCCGAGTTCCTCACTGTCTGGACCGGCCCGGAGGGCGCGGGCAATCAACGCGGCGATCTCGGCGGCTTCGCCTTCCTTCATCCCCATGGTGGTCATGGCCGGGGTCCCGATCCGCAAGCCGGAGGCCCGATAGGGGGGACGGGGATCGTTGGGAATCGTGTTGAAGTTGAGGGTTATGCCCACCTGGTCGAGACGGCGGGCCGCCTCCTTACCCGTGAGATCAGCATCCACCGATCGGAGGTCGATCAGAAACAAGTGATTGTCGGTTCCGCCCGACACCACCCGCACCCCTTCCTCCTGGATTCGGTTGGCCATGGCCGAAGCATTGGCGACGATCTGGTGGGCGTAGGAGGAGAACTCCGGAGTGGAGGCCTCCTTGAAGCAGACGGCCTTGGCAGCCACCTGGCTCATGATGGGACCGCCCTGGGCATTGGGGAAAATGGCTTTGTCGATGTCTGCGCCAAATCCCTCCCGACAGAGGATCAGGCCGCCCCGTGGCCCCCGCAGTGCCTTGTGGGTGGTGGCGGTGACGATGTCAGCGTGGGGAACCGGGTTGGGATACGCCTTGCCCGCCACCAGACCGGCGAAGTGAGCAGAGTCCACCATGAATATGGCACCGACCTCGTCTGCGATCTGGCGGAATCTCTCGTAGTCGAGCGTCCGGCTGTAGGCCGAGTAACCCGCCAGGAGAATCTTGGGCCGATGCTCCTTGGCGAGCTTTTCGACCTCGTCCATGTCGATCATCTCGGTGACGGGATCGACGCCGTAGGCAACAAAGTGGTAGTAAAGCCCCGAAAAGTTGACTGGGGAGCCGTGAGTTAGGTGGCCGCCCTGGTCGAGGCGCATCCCCAGCACGGTCTCACCGGGCTTTATCAACGAGAAGTAGACACCCATGTTGGCCTGGGCCCCCGAGTGAGCCTGGACGTTGGCGTGGTCGGCCCCGAACAGCGCCTTGGCCCGCTCTATGGCGAGACTCTCCATCTCGTCGACAACGTCACAACCCTCGTAATAACGACGTCCCGGATATCCCTCGGCGTACTTGTTGGTGAATACAGATCCCGACGCGGCCATCACCGCCGGCGACGCGAAGTTCTCCGACGCGATCAGGTGGATATGGGTGTTCTGGCGCTCGACGTCCTTACGGATCAGCGCCGCCATCTCCGGGTCGACTTGTTCGATGGTCCGGGTGTCGATCATGGGGGGAGGTTACCTAGACGCCAGACGCCGGACGCCAGAAGGAAGACCAAGTCTCAAGTCTCAAGTCCGAACCTCAATCCCAGATCGACGGGTCCCTTGCGGAGCAAGACCGGTTCGGCACCGGTCACATCCACTGTCGTCGAAGACACAGTCCCGGGGCAACGGCCGGGGATGTACAGATCGACCAGGTCGCCAAGAGCGGCGCGAGCCTCGATATGGTCGAGTGTCTCTTGTTCACCACTTCGGTTGGCGCTGGTGACGGCCAGCGGACCGGAGGCGGCGAGTAACTCCCTTGTCATCGGATGGTCTGGCACCCGGACGCCCACCGTGCCACGGTCGTTATCGCCGATACCGTCGGGAAGCTCGAACCGGGCGGCTCCAACCAGGTTCAACGGCCCCGGCCAAAAGGACCTGGTCCATTCGACGGCGTATTCGGGAAGCTCCACCATTTCCAACGCCGAACCGACATCGGCAACTAACAACCCCACGGGCTTGCCGTCGGGTCTCCCTTTGATCGAGAACAACCTGGCAACGGCGATCGGATGGTTCGGGCTGGCGGCGATGCCGTACACGGTGTCGGTGGGGATGCCGACCACGGCCCCATCACCGAGCGCGCGGGCTGTCTCATGTGCGGTGGGGCTTTTCATAAGCTGGGATCATGGCTCCTGGGTAGGCTTGCCCTCCCCTCAGCAGGAGTAAACCGATGGATGCCAGCGACCTCAAGTCGGTTCCCCTTTTCGCCGGTCTCGGTAGGCGCGATCGGGAGCTGGTGGCGCGTTTCGCCGATGATGTAGATGTTCCGGCCGGGAAGGTGCTGACCACGGAGGGTGGTCCCTCCCTGGAGTTCTTCGTGATCAAGGCCGGATCCGCCACGGTGACCCGGAATGGCGACGAGGTTGCCCGCCTCGGTGCCGGCGATTTCTTCGGCGAGATCGGGATCCTTCGCTCCGAACGACGCACAGCGACCGTCACCGCCGATACCCCCATGAGTCTGGTGGTGCTCTTCGCACAGAACTTCACCGCCCTCGAGCATCAGTTGACCGAAGTCGGCGAGGTTGTCGAAAAGGCCATGGCAGAGCGGCTGGCCTCCGGTTCGTGATGGTCAGATCCTCCTCATAGTGATCAGG
>CAZPIZ010000109.1:0-3109 GCA_964586615.1 uncultured Acidimicrobiaceae bacterium
GTCATGGAATCAGGCTCTCGGATCGGGCCCATGAGATGAGACGGTTGAGGGTGTCGGTGGCCGGTGTATAGATGAGACCGAGCTCACGGGCCGCCCTGGAGCCGTCGTAGACGTGACCGTGCAGAAGGGTGCGGACCATCTCCATACAAACCGGCGCCCGTCTTCCGACAAGGCGGTAAGCGGCTCCGATCACCGTACCTCCAATCAGGGCGATCGGAGCCGGGAGGTATTTCACCCGGAGGGACCGGTCGATCACCGCCCCAAGAAGTCCAACCGCCTCCTGCATCGTCATGGAAAACGAGTTGAGGATGTACCTCTGGCCCGATACTCCCTTCGATGCAGCCAGGATGTGACCACGGGCACAATCGTCGATGTCCACGATCGAGATCCGGGTATCGACCACGGTCGAGAGGCGGCCGGCGATGAGGTCGACCAGAATTTTGCCGGTACCGGTGGCACGCCCGGGCCCCTGCACCGACGACGGGTTGACGATCACCACGTCCAACCCGGCGCCCTCGGAAAGAACGACCTGCTCGGCCTCGTACTTCGAACGCTCGTAGTGGGAATAGAAGTAGTCGCGGTGGATGGTCTCCTCGCTTCCGACCGTCCCCGGCGGCTCGCCGATCGTCGCGGCCGAGGACGTGTAGACGATCCGCCGGACCCCGGCCGCCGCCGCCGCTTTGAGGACGTTGCGGGTCCCGTCGACGTTGACCCGATACATCTCTGTGGCGTCGGGGACGCACATCTTGTTGACCCCGGCCACATGGAAGACAAGGTCGGCTCCATCAAAAGCCCTCACCAGGGTGGGATACACGAGAACGTCGCCGGTCAGGGCCCCGACCCCTTCGGGAAGCCTATTGCCGGCACCGCGGACCAGAGCACGCAGCGGAGTGTGCCCATCGACCAGATGTTTTAGCAAGGCCGAACCAACCACCCCCGTCCCCCCGGTGACGACGGTCGTCACGCCACGGTTGTGGAACGGTTGTTGGCGACCACCTTGCTGAAGGCCGCGAAGTAGCCCCAGGCAGAAGCGATGGTCACGATCACCGCGATCCACATGACCCACTGGTCGAGGTACAGAGGTCCCCAGGGATTTGGCAGGCGCATGAACGCCAGGCCGATGGCGGCGTATTGAGCGGTGGCCTTGATCTTTCCCCACGTCGAGGGTTTCACTATTCCTCCGGTGGAGGCGACCAGGCCTCGCAGGCCCATCACCAGGAACTCGCGCATCATGATCACGAGGGCCGCCCAGATCGAGACCCGCCCGATCGAGGTCAGAGCGAGAAGGGCGCCCGTAACCAGAAGCTTGTCGGCGGTCGTATCGAGGAACGCCCCCAGGACCGATTCGACATGCCACCGCCGCGCCAGGTAGCCATCGAGGAAATCGGTGATCGCCGCAACCGTGAAAAGAGCGGCGGCGTATCCGAGAGCGTGCTCGAAGCCTTCTTGTGATCGGGTCAACGCCATGATGACCGGGACCACCAGGACCCGACCCATGGCCAACCAGTCAGGGAACGAGATGACAAAGCTCCTTGGAGACCGCCACGACGAGGTGGGCCAGGGATCTTACCGCCGGGGGTGAGCGAAACCAGCCGCCCTAACCTGAGCCGATGTCCTCGTCCTCCGGTGGCTGGACCCGAGCCGAACATCTTGGGGTGCTGGCCGACGGAAGCCGCTTTGACGTTCTGGTGGTTGGCGGCGGTGTCATCGGTTGCGGAACTGCCCTCGATATTGCGGCCAGAGGGCTCAGGGTTGCCCTGATCGAACAGCACGACTTCGCGGCCGGGACCTCCGGGAGGTCGACCAAGCTCTTCCACGGCGGGATTCGGTACCTGCCCCAGTTCCAGTTCCAGCTCGTAGCCGAAGGGCTGCGAGAGCAGGAGGTCCTGGCCCAAATCGCCGACTATCTGTTCGAATCTCTCGAGTTCGTGGTCCCGGTCTACAAGCATATCGGCCTGGCCGACGCTCCCGCCTGGGCAGCCAAGGGACGCCGAGCATCGCTGGCCCTGCGGGCCGGGCTCCTGTTGTATGACCTCTTGGGTGGATTCGACCGGCCCGGTTCCCGACATCGGCGGATCTCGGTGGACGAACTGAAGCAGATCGTTCCGCACCTCAGAGACGAAGGTCTTCAATCGGGCTTCGTCTATTCCGACGCCCGGACCGACGATGCCAGGTTGGTGATCGCCATCGCCCGGACCGCAGTCGACCGGTTTGGAACGGTAGCCGTCAACCGTGCAAGGGCGACATCTGTCAACTCGCTGAAGGATGGGTACGCCGTCACGGTGACGGACCTCGCCTCCCACGAAGACTTCCGAGTCGAAGCCAGGGCCGTGGTTGTGGCAACGGGTGCCTTCCCCGCCCCCACCGTCGACGGGTCCCCACCTCTGGATGTCATTGTATCGAAGGGCGCCCACCTGGTGGTAAAGCGAGATCACATCGGCCTCGGTGATCGGGCATTGGTCCTCCCTCGCACCGACGATGGTCGAGTCATGTACATCGTGCCCTGGGCGGACCACGCATTGATCGGAACCACCGACACTCCCTATGACGGTGACCTCGCCCATCCGGCGGCCGACCCGGCGGACATCGACTACCTAATCAGACACGTGGGCCGCTACCTCGACGTGCCGCCGTTCCACCCGCTCTCTAGCTTCGCCGGGTTGCGGGCGCTGGCGGACGATGGATCCGGGCAAACCGCCCAGGTATCGCGCGAGCACGTCATCGCAGAACCGCGCCCGGGATACGTGCAGGTGGCAGGCGGCAAGCTCACCACTTATCGCCGGATCAGCGCCGATGCCGCCGGCGTGGTCGCAAAGCGCCTGCGAGTGGCTGTCAAGTCGCCGACCAAGACCCTGCCCCTATCCGGGGCGGGCGGGGGTCACGACCCCTCGAAGAGCGTCGATGTGATCGAACGAACCCGTTACCGCCGGTACGGCGCCAATGCGTCCGAGATTGAAGCCATCATTGCCCAGCGGCCGGAATTTGGCATGACCCTCGGGGATGAACGGACAACGCTGGCCGAGGTAGTTCACGCCTGTCGACGGGAATCGGCAGTCTCGATTTCTGACTTCACTCTCCGTCGAACCCGGATCGCCTGGCTCACGATGGA
>CAZPIZ010000109.1:3209-6167 GCA_964586615.1 uncultured Acidimicrobiaceae bacterium
TCGTCGAGCGAGTCCCACACCCCTTCGGCGAGACCGGCTGCGTAGGCGGCTCCGAGGGCGGAGGTTTCGGCCACGACCGGCCTGATCACAGGGACGCCGAGGATGTCCGCCTGGAACTCCATCAGCAGTTCGTTATAAACCATTCCGCCATCGACCCTGAGTTCGGTCAAAGCCACACCGGAGTCGGTCCGCATCGCCTCGAGCACCTCTCTTGTTTGGAACGCTGTTGCTTCGAGGGCGGCGCGGGCGATATGGCCTTTGTTGGCGTATCGAGTCAAGCCGACGATGACCCCGCGGGCATCGGAACGCCAGTGGGGCGCGAAGAGCCCGCTGAAGGCAGGGACGAAATACACATCGCCGTTGTCCTCGACCGACCGGGCAAGAGCCTCAACCTCCGCTGACTCACCGATGAGGCCGAGGTTGTCGCGGAGCCATTGGACGAGGGAGCCTGTCACTGCGATCGATCCCTCGAGGGCATAGACCGGGTGCTCATCGCCGATTCGATAGGCGACGGTAGTCAACAGACCGCTCTTGGAGGCGATGACCTCCTCGCCGGTATTGAGCAGCATGAAGCATCCGGTTCCGTAGGTGTTCTTGGCCGACCCGGGATCGAAGCAGGTCTGGCCGAAGAGAGCTGCCTGTTGATCGCCGAGAATGCCGCTGATTGGAACCCCCTCCAGTTCGCCGACGCCCTCGGCGACCCGAGCCGAAGAGGACACGATCTCAGGGAGAAGGGCGGTCGGGATACCCATGGCCTCACAGATGTCATCGCTCCATTGCAAGGCACGCAGATCCATCAGCATCGTCCGCGAGGCGTTGGTGACGTCGGTGACGTGACGACCTCCGGTTAGGTGCCATATGACCCAGGAATCGATGGTCCCGAAGCACAGTTCCCCGGACTCTGCCCGAACCCGCAAACCGGGGTCGTGCTCGAGAACCCAGGCGACCTTGGGGCCAGAGAAGTACGTGGCAAGGGGCAGACCGGTGGCGTCGCGAAAGCGATCCATGCCATCGGAGGCACCGAGACGCTGGCAGAGCTCGGCAGTGCGGGTGTCCTGCCAGACGATGGCGTTGTAAACCGGCTGGCCTGTTTTCTTGTCCCAGACCACGGTGGTTTCCCGCTGGTTGGTGACACCCACCGCGGTGAGATCGGAGGGCTTCAGGTTGACAGCGTCGAGTGCTCTCGACACCACCCGCCGAACCTTCTCGATGATCTCAACGGGGTCGTGCTCCACCCAGCCGGGCTGCGGAAAGATCTGGCTGTGTTCCTCCTGAGCAACGCTGACGATCCGCCCGGCTTCGTCGAACACGATGAACCGGGAACTGGTGGTGCCTTGATCGATGGCGCCGATCAGATCGGAACTCATCGCATCGGGGCAAACAGGTCTATCCCGTTTCCATCCGGGTCGAGAACCGTGGCATAGCGTTGACCCCAGGGGGCGTCGAAGGGAGCGAGTTGAGACCGGGCGCCGGCGACGGTCAGTTCGAGGTACAGCCGGTCGACCTCGGCCGAACCCTCACAAAGGAAGGCCAGGGCAATTCGATGCCCGCCGGAGGGGGCCTCCCACGATGAGAACGACTTAACCGACTCTTCGGTATCGAACATGATCCTGAGACCGCCTGGCCCACTCGCCTCGGCGTGATCGTCGTCTTCACCGCCCAACGTGAACTCCAACCCCAGCTTCCGGTAGAACTCCATCGCGTCGCCCATTTTGGCGACGACCAGACCAATGGCGTCAAGATTTGGCACGGGGCCATTGTGCCAGACCCCTCTGACGGCTTGCCCCCAACGCGCCCCTATTCGGGTCGCCGATGGGCGGCCAGCTCCTGGGCCCGGGCCGGGTCCTCGAGCCAACGCTCGACCACATCGGAGGCATCCTCGACCATCAAGTCCACTTCGGACCGCTCGTCCTTGCTAAACCGCTTGAGGACGTGCTGGGCCGGATCCTGGTTTCCGGGAGGCCGCCCGACTCCGAGCTTGAGCCTCCAGAAGTCTTTCGTTCCGAGATGCTGCTCCAGCGAACGAATCCCGTTGTGGCCACCGCTCCCGCCCGCCTTCTGGAGTCGGAGCCGACCGAAAGCGAGGTCGATGTCGTCGTGCAGCACGAGTAGGTCTTCGGAATCGACCTTGTAGTAAGAGCGAAGCGAGCCAACTGCACGGCCCGAATCGTTCATGAATGTATTGGGGGAAGCGAGGACCAGGTCACGACCGGGAGCCGTGGCGACCTCGGACCGAACCCGCAAGGGACCCCGCTTGAGCTTGGCGTCAATTCGCCCTGCCAAAGCGACCAGTACTTCGTACCCGAGGTTGTGCCTCGTCCCCTGGTGTTCCGACCCGGGATTGCGGAGGCCGACGATGAGACGCACCGATTACTCGGAGTCGTCGGCTTCTTCCGCGCCGCCCTCCTCGGTCTCGGCGCCCTCTTCGGTCTCTTCGACCTCTGGAACAACCTCGACTTCGGCCACCGGAGTAGTAACAGTGACGAGAAGGTCGTCGGGATCGTCGAGGATGACAACCCCTTCCTGAACGGGGAGGTCACGGACCCTGATGTCGTCGTTGATGTTGAGATGGCTGACGTCGACCTCGATATACGCCGGGATCTCGGTGGGCAGCGCCTCAATCTCGACCTCGTTCTTGATCGGGCTCAGGATGCCGCCCTCCTTGACGCCGAGAGGATTACCGACGAAGTGGAGAGTCACCTCTGCCTGGACCTTCTCGGTCAGAGACACCTGGACGAAGTCGACGTGGCGAAACTGGCTGCGGAAGGGATGCCGGTCGATCACCCGCACCAGCGTCGGGATACCAGCGGACTGATCGATCTCGAGATTGATGAGGACGTTGAAACCGGCATCACTGTGAAAAGCCACGCTGAGGTCGTGATGGTCGACGGCAACGTGCTTGGGCTCGGTGCCGCGTCCATAAACCACGGCAGGTACCTGGCCCTCCCGACGGAGCCG
>CAZPIZ010000110.1:0-1613 GCA_964586615.1 uncultured Acidimicrobiaceae bacterium
AGGATCATCTGTGGGTCCTGCATCATGGCCCGGGCGATTCCGACCCGCTGTTGCTGACCCCCCGAGAGTTCGTCGGCTCTGGCTCTGGCCTTCTCGACCAGGCCAACCCGCTCGAGCTGGGCCATGGCTTTGGCGACGTCGGCACGGGGGAAACGGTTGATTATTGCGAGCGCCGGGTTGACGTATCCGAGGCGGCCGGCCAGGACATTGGTGATCACATTGGAGCGGTTGACGAGATTGAAGCTCTGGAACACCATTCCGATCCGACGCCGAATCAGGCGGAGGTCTTCCTGAGTGGCGGCGGTTACATCCTCCCCATTCCAGAGGATGCGACCCGAGGTGGGTTCGACCAGACGGTTGATGCAACGCAGCAGGGTTGACTTGCCGGATCCCGAAAGGCCGATGACGGCGAGAAACTGTCCGTCGGGGACCTCAAAGGAAACGTCTTGAAGAGCGACGGTCCCGTCGTCGTAGACCTTGGTCAGGTTTTCAACTTGCAGCATGGGCGGCCCCGACGGTAGCTCTGGCTTCGATGAGATAGGCGGGCAGGAACTGTGTTCCTGCCCGCCCTTCTGGTTGAGCTTTCTCTAGAGGTCGTCGAGGCTGATGCCGACCAGGTCGACGATGGTCCGAAGGCCGTCGTACTCGGCGTCCTCGGCCGGCGTGATCGCGGTCCAACCGTAGAAATCCTGGTTGCCGATCGACTCTTCCCACTCGGGGGTCTCGGCGAAGGCAATCAGGGCGTCCTCGATCTGGGTCCGGATATCGGCCGGAAAGTCAGGGCCGAACGACAGGGTGTCGTTGGGGATTCCCTGGGTGATCGAGAGAATCCTCACCTGCTGGACGATGTCGGGAGCTTCGGCCCGAGCGCTGGCCCGGGCATCGAGCACCCGGTAGTCGCCACACCAGAGCTGATCTTCAGCGGTCACGGCGCATTCGGCCACCAGATCCTCGGGGATGTCGGGCTCGTCGCCTTCCGACCAGTTTCCTTCCGGAAGCAGCGGTGGGCTGTAGAAGGTCGTCGCGAAATCGGCATCACCCCGATAAACCGCCAAAGCGGCCTGAGGATGACCGCCTGCCTCGACCGTGGCCCCCGGCTCGATTCCGGCATCCTGAAGCTCGAGCAGCGGAACCATGTAGCCGGAGGTCGATCCCGGATCCGGATATGCCCAGCTAAGACCGGCGAGGTCGTCCAGAGAATCGATCTCCGAGTCGCGCTGCACGAGGAATTGGGCCCAATACACGTCGTATCCGAAACGAACCGCCTTGAAGCCGACGTCCACACCGCACAAGTTGCTGGCGAGCACGTAGCCGAGACCCGGGATGAAGCCCATGGTCCGGTCAGGTGCAGCACACATCTCTTCGATGGTGGCGGCGTAAGAAGTCGGTACGGATACCTCGAAGACAAGACCGGTGGCTTCTTCGAGAGCGGCCTTCATCACCTCGCCCCCCGCCACGATGACCTCGGCCTCCACCGAGGGCACAAACAGCACCTGGATCGGGTTGTCGGCCGTACCGAGCTCCGGCTCGGCGGCCTCGGTCGTAGTGGACTCTGCCTCGGTGGTGGTGGCGGCGGTGGTAGCTGTGGTCGTGGCAGTGGTGTCGGCGGTCGA
>CAZPIZ010000110.1:1713-6158 GCA_964586615.1 uncultured Acidimicrobiaceae bacterium
TTCGGGCCTGTTCTTGACGAGCGATTCGATCACATGGGGGCCATCGTCGAGGTAGAAGTCGCAGTCCACTTTCCATTTGGCGTCTTTGATGTGGACCTCGCTGGTTGGGATCCGGTGCTGGGCAATCCAGGCGAACGTGTCGTGGATCGCCCACGGAGGTTTGGTGGTGATGATCACGATCTCGTGGCGTTTCTTGGTGAGTTGCCAAAGGGCATCGACCGCGCCGGGATAGGTGTCGAGGTGCCTGAAGAGCGAATGCCCGTCATGATCCTGTGCCCACTTCCAGAACGCACCCATGTCTTCGAAGTGGGTGAGACTGGGGATGGCGTCCCACGCCTTGACCGCATCAACCGGCAGCTCGGAGCCGTACTCCTGGTTGTAGCGGCGAATCCAACCGGCATTGAAGTCGGCCACGACACCATCGAGGTCTATACCCAGTCTCACACCCGTGAGGGTAAGACGCTGCGGTTCATCAATGGGTTTGGACCCAGCTCACTACTTCGGGGACCCGGCGCCCGAGGATCCAACCTGCCAGGAACAGCGAGACCAGATACAGCAAGCCACCCCAGGCCACCGCGAACAGGGTGGTCGTCAGCGGCGACAGGACGTGGCCGAAGCTCACCGTGAGAACCACCGCTACCGATGGCGGAACCATCAGCAGGCCGATCAGCATGAAGGAGACCATCTGCGCGACCAGAGCGAGACAGCCCTGCTCGGTCGCCTGAGCGAAAACGTCGGTCCCTTCTCTTGGCAACCGAAGCGGGCTCACCACCGAGACCAGGTTCCCAACGGCAAGCTGACTTCCAATTGCAGCCACCGCCAGCCCGGGCACCAGATTCAGCACACCCCAACTGTTACTGAATGCAGCCAGCAGAATGGCGAGAAACGTGGTTTCGATCACCAGCCCGAAGACGATCGCCATGTTCTTGCCGTGGAGCAGGTGACGGGGTTTGATCGGGAGAGCGAACAGGTAGCTGGCCGCGTTGCGCTCCCACCCGAACTGGTTCAGCGCGATCGGCAGTCCCACAAAGAGCACCATCGCCGGAGCCAGCAAGGGGAGCCAGGTCGAATGACGGAACTCGGCCATCGATTCCTTTCCTACGACCAGCACCGCCACGGCCAGGCCGACGAAGATCACTGTTCCTGTCCAGACCAGGCGTTGTCTGGGATCGCGGAGATAGAACCGAAGCTCTTTGCGGGCTAGGACCCATCGAGGGCCCCAGGCTCCTCGCTCGGCCAGACCCCTCCGGTGCCGGGCACGGTCGGGACGCGGAGAATGGTCGGGGGTGACCAGCATCCACGACAACAGTCGCGCCCAGGCCTTGCCCATGATCAGCACCCAGGCACCGGCGGCGACAAGCATTGCCAACGAGGCCAGCCAGTTGCCGGCCTGGGCTTCCACCACGGCTCGTTGCGCTGCCACCGGTGGGAGCAACGCAGCCCAGTCGGCGATCGGATGGGCGGCAACAGCGCCGGCCACTCCCATGCGCTCAACCTCGCCACTTACGAGCTGGTAGCCGCCGAACGTGAAGAGTCCGATCCCCACGACCACCAGGACGGCGAGATCACGGCCCCGGCGGCTTCTGAGCATCGCGGATATGACCCCTGTGAAGAGATGGGAGGCCACCGCCATTTGGGCAACGAAGATCACCCCCGCCACCAGGGCCACCACCCGGACCAACCCGCTCTGGACCCACACGTTGGTCCCGACCAGGATCATGGGGACCACCACCGATGGACCGATCAGCGAAGCGATGGCCAGGCCCACCATGAGACGAGAGCGGGGGATGGGGAACACCGCCAGCTGGGCGGGATCCAGGGTTTCGTCTAGCGGAAAGATCACGACCGGCAGTGCTACCCACCCGACGAAGAAGCCGAGGGCAGCCCACATCGAGAACTCACCCGCTTGCTGAGGTGTGAGGACCTCGTGCTGACTTGCGAATCCGGTGGCCAGTTTCCAGGCGATCCAACCCATCGCCGTCACAACGACCGGAAGCCCGACCCGTCTTTGCCAGTCTTTCTTGACACCGTTCCAGGTAAGAAGGAGCTTTAGCCGGGCGAGTTCTGCAACCACGCCAGTCCTTCGGTGCTGGTGCCGCCGCCGACCGCAAGGATGAAGGCGTCCTCGACGGAGTCCACCCCGAGGCGCTCACAGAGCCCTTGCGGTGTTTCCTCCACGACCAACGATCCTCGCTGCATGATCCCGATCCGGGTGCAGAGTCTCTCTACGAGATACATCTCGTGGGATGAGAAGACGATGGTCGCCCCCTGAGCGGTGTAGCGACGCAGTAGATCCTGAATCAGCCGGGCCGAGACCGGGTCGACCCCTTCGAAGGGTTCGTCTAGGAACAGCACCGGTGGTCGATGGATGATGGCCGCTGCCAGGGCGACCTTCTTGCGCATCCCCCTCGAGTAGTCCCCGACCAGCTTTCCGGCGGCGTCGGACAGGTCGAGAAGCTCAAGCAATTCGTCCCGGCGGGAAACGGCGTCCTTACGATCGAGGCCGTGCATGGCGGAGGTGAAATCCAACAACTCAGAGCCAGTCAGGCGCTCGTAGAGGTTGAATTCCTCTGGCAGCACTCCGATCCGCTTCTTGACCTCGAGGGGCTGTTTCCAGGTGTCGTATTCACCGATTCCCGCGGTGCCCTCGTTGGGTCGGAGCAGACCAACGATCATCTTGATCGTGGTGGTCTTGCCTGCCCCATTCTGGCCCAACAGCCCGTAGAACTCCCCGGGGTGGATCGCCAGGTCGACGCGGTTGACGGCTGTTTCCTTCCCGAACCGGCGCACCAAGCCCTTTGCCCAAACCGCCGGAGGCGCCGGCGGGGCACCATCGGTCGTCTTCGAATCGGCCGTGTTTGAATCGATTAGGGCGTCGTCGGACCAGGCAGAGGTCATCGGCTTCACGGGTAAGTATCGGCGGCAGAGAGCCGGAATGAACCATAGGACCCTCCAAGGCGGAAGGCGGAGGTCGGAGCTCGGAAGAGGATGAGAGCCCTACTCGATGTCCCTCGCATGCCGTACCCTGGGGTCGATGGGCTTGTCTTCTGTCCTCCGTCCTCCGTCTTCCGTCTGATGGTGTATCAGGCTCTATATCGCAAGTACCGCCCGCAGTCCTTCGAGGACATCGTTGGTCAGGCCCATGTCACGTCGACCCTGGCCCGTGAGGTGGCCGAAGGCCGGGTAGCCCACGCCTATCTGTTCGCCGGTCCGCGGGGTACCGGAAAAACCACGACTGCTCGCATCCTTGCCAAGGCTCTCAACTGCGAAAACCGGGCCCCGAACGGTTCCCCGGACAATCTCTGCGAATCCTGCGTCGCCATCACCGAGGGCAGCTCCCTTGATGTCATGGAGCTCGACGCCGCCTCGCATAACTCGGTCGAGGACATCCGCGATATGCGGATGAGTGTCACCACGGTCGCCTCATCTGCCAACTCGCGTCGGGTGTACATCCTCGACGAGGCCCACATGCTTTCGAAGGCAGCCGGCAACGCCCTCCTCAAGACACTGGAGGAACCACCGGAGCACGTCATCTTTGTGCTGGCAACGACCGAGCCCTACAAGTTGCTCGACACCATTAGAAGCCGGACGCAGCGGTTTGACTTTCACCCGGTCGGAGTCGAGGCCCTGGCTGCACATCTCGCCCGGCTGGCAGACGCAGAGGGCTTCAAGGCCGATGCCCAGGCTCTGGTGGCAGTGGCCAGACACGCCGGCGGTTCGGCCCGGGACGCCCTTTCCCTTCTGGAGCAGGTGGCCGCTCTTGGTGCAGGGACTGTTGATGTGGGCGCGGTGCATCGAACCCTGGGGATAGCCGATTCCGAGGTCTACACGAGGTTGGCCGATGCGATTGCAGGCAGTGACGCCCGCTCCGCCCTCGAGTTGGTGGCTGAGATGGCTTCGCGGGGAATCGACCTCCGCCGCTTCATCGGTGAAGCGATCGGCTTTTTTCGGGGGGTGTTCCTCGCCCACTATTCACCGAACCTGGCCGAGGTGGTCGATGAACCTGCCGAGATCCTCGAGGGCTGGAAGAAGGCTTCATCGAGGATCAGTCCGGCCGACGTTCTGCGGGCGGTAGACCTTCTCGGAGAGGCGCTGGTCAAGCTGCGGGAGGGTCGCGAGGAGCGCCTGATGGTCGAACTGGCAATGATCAAGCTGACCCGGCCAGAAACCTCCAGCGATCCCGACGCCCTGGTGGCGCGGCTGGAACGTCTGGAGCGGTCCCAAGCCCCAGATTCGCAAACTTTGTCCCCCCTCAAGAGGGGGGACCGCTCGACGAAGGAGAGCGAGGTCTTGCTTCTTTCCCCCGACGAACCTTTCCGAAAGCATGACGGGGGAAAGAACCAAGAGGGGGGTGTGAGAGCCACTTCGGCAGCCGGAGCCCCTGAACCGAGCCGGCACGTCTCGACTCCGAAGCCTCAAACCTCGAACCTCGAACCTCAAGCCTC
>CAZPIZ010000111.1:0-6142 GCA_964586615.1 uncultured Acidimicrobiaceae bacterium
GGCGCAACGGTTCGCCGGGGACGCGTTCGGGATGATGAGTCACCTCGGCATCTCCACACTGCTCGATGCCGCATGACCGGTGTCGTCACCTCGCATGACAACCCTCCTCGAGGTGGTGGAGGCACCCACCGGTCGAACAGAGACCGGGCGGCCGGGGCGTGAGGGCTACGGTAAACGCCACCGGGCAGGCGACCAGACCACTCGTCGCCTCTGTCCGTGACCTCCAGGTCCATTTCAAGGCCAAGGCTGGTGTGGTGCATGCCGTTGACGGTGTCTCCTTCGAGATCCGCGATGGCGAGACTCTCGGGTTGGTGGGTGAGACCGGTTGCGGGAAAAGCGTGACGGCCCGCTCCTTCATCCGGCTTGTCCCGAGTCCGCCAGGGATCTATGCCGGAGGCCGCATCGACTTCTGGTCCACGCAAGCCCGTCGCAACAACGAGGACCCGATCGACCTCCTCAAGGTCCCACACGAGGAGATGCTGCGTATCCGCGGCGATCGCATCGCGTTGATCTTCCAGGACCCGGGGAAGGCGCTCAATCCTGCTCTCTCGATCCGGAGCCAGATCGCCGAGGTCTTCTACCAGCACAGATCCGATGAGATCCTCCAAGGCCTGGGGCCGGCGGTCCCACCACTCATCATCCGCCGTGCGGCCAGACAGCAGACCAACATCTTCGAGCGGTTCCTGCTCAACTTCCCTCCACTTCGCTCCAAGGCGGCAAAGCTCGACGAGAGGGTCGACGAGCTCGTCGCACATGCGCTGACGGAGGTCCAGATCCCCAACCCGCGCAAGATCATGGGCAGCTACCCCCATGAGCTCTCGGGGGGAATGAAACAGCGAGTACTGATCGCACAGGCACTCGCCTGCAACCCCGACTTGCTCATAGCCGACGAGCCCACCACCTCCCTCGACGTCACCATCCAGGCCCGGATCCTCGAACTGATCGCAGAGTTGCAGGAGCGTCTCGAGACCTCCGTCCTCTATATCAGCCACGATCTCTCATTGGTCAAGGAGATATGTGACCGAGTGGCCGTGATGTACGCGGGACGCATCGTCGAGACAGGCACAACGGAGGAGGTCTTCAGGAACCCAAAGCATCCTTACACCCGCGGGCTGATGGCCGCGGTTCCCTCTGCTGCCCACCGCCGTGGCGAGCTGGTTGCCATCGTCGGCAATGTCCCGGAGCTGGTGGAGCCTCCACCATCATGCCATTTCCACACGAGGTGCCCGTACGCGGTCGAGATCTGTCGGACCGTTGACCCCGAGACCATCGAGTTCGGAGAAAGCCACTCGGTGGCCTGCTTCGCCTACGGCTCGAGTGACACGTCCGCCGTTCTCCCCACACTCGAGGGATAGGTCTCGTGACCTCGCTCCGTTCCAAGCAGGGTATGACCGAGCGCTCCACAGCCGAGCGCACGGTGATCTCTGTTCGCGGGGTCGAGAAGTACTTCCCGATCAAAGAGGGCGCGCTGCAGCGGGTGGTAGGTCATGTCAGGGCCGTCGACGGAGTGTCTTTCGACATCCGCCCTGGGGAGACTCTGGGCCTCGTGGGAGAGTCGGGGTGCGGGAAGACGACGCTGGGCCGCTGCATCAGCGGGCTGGCAGCGGCGACCAGGGGAAAGATCTACTTCAGGCTGCCCGACCGGGACGCCGCCCGCCTCGACGAGATAGAGGCCACCTCCGAGCATGAGCGCACGCCCCAGCAGCTGAAAGAGGTGGCGAGGATCGACGATGACCACCGCATCGATCAGCTCTCGGGGCAGAGCTGGCGAACATACCGTCGCAATTGCCAGGTCGTCTTCCAGGACTCATTCAGCTCATTGAATCCGAGGCAGCTGGTCAAGGACATCGTGGCCCGACCGCTTCGGGTCCACGACGAGGCTTCGGGCCAGGAGCTGACCGAGCGTGTCGTCTCCCTGCTCGAGAGCGTGGGGCTGGGCCGCCAGCACCTGTATCGATATCCGCATCAGTTCTCCGGCGGTCAGCGACAAAGGATCTCGATCGCTCGTGCACTCGCCCTCGATCCCGAGTTCATCGTGCTCGACGAGCCGACCTCTGCCCTGGACGTGTCAGTGCAAGCTCAGATCCTCAACCTCCTCCACGAGCTGCAGAAGGAGCGAGGGCTCACCTACCTGTTCATCAGTCACGACCTCGGTGTGGTTCGGTTGATGAGCGACCGCATCGCCGTGATGTATCTGGGCAAGGTGGCCGAGCAGGGCACCGCCCGGGAGCTGTTCGAAGAGCCCCGTCACCCGTACACCGAGGCACTCCTCGCCGCCAACCCCGACATCAACTCGGAGGAATCCGAGATGAGGGGCCTGCCCGGGACGGTCCCCGACCCTGCCAACCCGCCCGAGGGATGCAGATTCCACACACGTTGCCCGGTGGCCACGCCCTTATGTGGCTGGGAGGTCGATGACGCCGTCGCCTGGCTGCAGAATCACGAGACCCTGCTCGAAGGGCTCACCGACGTGGAACGTCGGTCCGATTTCGACGCCACACTCGTGTTCCACGACGAGGCCGCGGCGTCCGCCGTCAGCGGCGCCTTCCACAGCGGTGACGTTCCACCTGCGATGAGAGCCGCCCTCGAGACCATGTCGACCGACGGCAGCAAGGTGACCATCAGGTTCTCCCCCGTCGAGCCGGTGGAGCTCGAAGACATCGGCGGCGGCCATCTCACCGCCTGTCTGCTCCACACCTCCCGGCGGGACCGGATCTAGCGCCGCTCAGCCGAGAACGGACCAGAGCAGGCGGGCTGCCGCAAACCCTAGCAAGGCTAGAACCACCAACTCGAACGCCCTCTGGTCGAGGAGTCTCCCGATTCGAATGCCGACGATGGTCATCGCGGCGACCGGGACGATGGCCCAGAGTGCCTGAGCCGTTCGCTCCGGCGTGAACGCCCCCAGGACGACCAGTGTCAGCAACTGGATCAGCCCGAAGACCGAGAAGGTGAGGCTCATCATGTGGATGAAGGATGATCGGGTCATCCTGATGCTGTGCAGATAGGTGGCGATCAGGGGCCCGGCCGTGCCGGTGGCCCCGAGCAGACCACCTCCGACCAGCCCCATCGGAGCCGCCATCCGACGGGCCGTCGCCCTCTCCAGCCCGAAGTGCGGGTCGGCCAGATAGCGCCATATATACACGCCGATCAGGATGGCGATGACCACGGAGAGGATCCGGTCGTCGACCTCGGTGAGGATCCAGGTGCCCGCGATCGTCGCACCGGTCCCGACTGCGAGGAAGGGGATCATCACGAAGCCGGTTCCGCGCGCCCCGGCCCGGTGCTCCCACAACAGCCATCCGTTGGAGACCATGTTCGCAAGCGAGAGGACGACGACCGCGTACTCGACGCTGGTGAGACCGGCGATGAAGGGGACGGCGAGCAGCGGCCCACCCATCCCGGTTACACCCTTGACCAGGTAGGCGATCGCGATCACCAACAGCACCAGCGCGAATTCGGTCGTCACGACATCACTTGTCAAGCGCCAGGCCGTCGGGAGCGACGTCCGGGGAGCAGGGCGGGTGCCGAACGGCCAGACCTACTCCGCGATGGTCAGGTCCGGTGGGTTGAGCCCCAGGACCCTCAGCAGACCGAGCTCGTCCCCGAAATACCACGCCTCGGCGATGAGGCCGTCCTCGACCCGCCAGAGGCCGACCTCGATGACATCGACGTGACGACCCGTTTCCGGGATCCCGTACAGGGGCCCGGTGTGAGTTCCCACCACCCGGAAGATCCCCCAGACCTTGTCGTCCTTGGCGGTCAGCTCGAGAAGGAGGTTCTGCCGATCGCGCATCGAGTCATCGTCCATCCCGCCCGGCCCCTGGTGCTCCCACAGCTCCCCGATGTGGGTGAAACCGGCCCTGTGCCGCTTGAATCCCGGGGCGAGGAATGGGGCTCTCTCCGACACCTTCGCCACTCGATAGGCGGCCACGACGGCAAGGGCCTTCGCCTCCTCCTCAGTGCAGGTGCACTCGGTGGAGCCGAACAGCGAGTTGTGAGGATGCTCGACCGTTGCCATGGTCAGATCTCCACGATGGGTCGGACCGCTTCCCGGGATTCGAGGGCGGCCAGGGCCTCCCCGACCCCTTCGAGCGGGTACACGTGAGTGACCAGGGGGCTCAAGTCGACCTTGCCCGAGCGCATCAAGGCGATCATCGCCGGGTAGGCATTGGGGCTGGAGCGAATCCCCATGAGATCCACCTCGTCGAGCGTGAGGCGGTCGACCTCGATCTCGGAGAACTTCCCTCCGGTGAGTCCGAGCAGGGCCACCCTGCCCCCCCGTCGCACCGCACCGATCGCTTGCGCCGGCACTCCCGGGTTGCCGGTGCAATCGAAGACGTAATCCACTCCCCTTCCCCCGGTGAGACGACGGACGCTTGCAACCGGGTCCTCGTTCTCGTAGTCGATCACGTTGTCACTGCCCATCTTGGCAGCCAGATCCAGACGGCCTCCCCGCCCGATCATCAACACCTGGGCAGCTCCGGAGGCAGAGGCCACCGCAGCGGTGAGCAGACCCAGCAGGCCGGGGCCGAAGACCGCCACGGTCGATCCGGGGAGGAACTCCACCCGTCGCAGGGCATGGACGGTCATCGACCCTTGGTTGACAAGGGCGCCTTCCAGGAAGCTGACCGAGTTTGGGAGCTTGTGAAGCATCTGCGCCGGGCGCACCGCGTACTCGGCCAGCGCACCAGGGGCCGTGTGTCCGTAGAGGCGGTACCCCGGCGTGCCCGCCTTCTCACACAGGTTGTACCGGCCGCGGCGGCACATCGGACACCGTCCGCAGCCGACGTGGTTCTCGGCCACCACCTTGTCACCTGGCTCCAGTTCGAGATCGTCCAGTCCCTCACCGAGGGCGACCACCTCACCGGACCACTCGTGACCCATGACGAAGGGCAGCGACGGCGGCCAGCCCCGCTGCTGGAACGCCCCCTGCACCATCTTCAGATCCGTGCCACAAAGCCCGCAAGCCCTGACCCTGAGCAGGACTTCGCCCGGCGCCGGTTCCGGGATGTCGACATCTTCGACTGCCAGGTCGTTCCATCCCCTCAAAACCGCGGCGCGCATCGTCGTCATTTCGCGTGCGGTTCCTCGGCCTCTAGGGCTCGCTCGGCCAGGTTCTTCCACACGTCTTCCACCGAGCCGACGATGTGGTCTGCCACTGCGTCGATGATCTCCCGGGAGCGTAGCTCGGTGACGGAGTCGGGTGAGCCGTACCACCCGGTGACCGCCACCTCCCTGAAGTCCTTCATCACCGGGAACACGTCACGACGCCGGAAGAGCGCATGACCGTCGGTGCCATGATCGACCGAGTCGCCCTCGACCCGCTCGTCGAGCCGAACCAGGGAAGGGTCGTGGGCGAGGATTGCCGCCGTCTCCATCGATCCGGCATGGGTGAACTCCATCTCATCGGGGAAGAGCCCGTTGGTGATGATGTGTGCCTCGGCGACTATCAACCGCATGGGGAGCCTCGCCTGGACCCTGTCGGCAGCGATTCGAATCGCTGAGGAGTTGCCCTCGTGCCAATTGACCACGATGACCCGCCGGACACCCGCACTCGACAGGCCCTCACACACCTCGAGCATGAGGGTCGCCAGGGTATCCGGGCTGATGGTCAGCGATCCCGCCCAGGGGAGGTGATAGGGGGCCACACCGACGGGTGAGAGCGGAAGGACCGGGGCGTCGAGCCTTTTCCCGACCCTGAGCGCGATGGTCAGGGCGGCGAAGGCGTCGGTGCCGAGCGGTAGATGGCCTCCGTGCTGCTCGATGCTCCCGGTGACGAGCACGGCGGTGCCCCGTCCAAGCGCCGCCTGAGCCTGCGGCTGGGTCATGTTGGCGAGGAGCATGTGGTCGAGGAGGTTCATCGACTCTCGTGTTCTCTACGGCTTTTCGGCCTGCACAAACGGTTGTTCGGGACAGGAGCTTAACCCCTGGGTCGGCGACTGTCAGATTCGAGCCGGTGCCGTGGAACCTCTGACCACCAGCTCAGGGGCCACCAACTGGGTCTCAGCTGGTCTTCCCGGGTCGGCGATCCTCTCGAGGAGAAGTCGCGCAGTCCTCGCTCCGAGCTCGTACTGGGAGATCCGAATCGTGGTGAGCGGAGGCGAGAACCGATCGCTGTACGGCATGTCGTTGAACCCGACCA
>CAZPIZ010000112.1:0-3145 GCA_964586615.1 uncultured Acidimicrobiaceae bacterium
ACAGGGCACCGCGGCCTCGGCAATCAAGGGATGAGGTGCCTATCCCCTGTTTTGGCGCGGCGATTTGGGGCTATAACCCCATCGTGGCGCGCCAAAACGGGGACCCGGTGGCCTCTCGTCTAAGTTTGGGCAAATGAAGCTCTATAACCTCGATCATGTTGGGATTGCGGTCAAGGATCTCGACGCGGCGATCAGCGGGTATCTCGATCGCTATGGGGTGGAGCCGATCCACCGCCAGGTGGTGGTGGACCAGGGGGTCGATGAGGCGATGATTCCGATCGGGGGGTCGTTCGTCCAGCTTCTCGGTGCCCTGTCACCCGACACTCCGGTCGGTCGCTTTCTAGAAAAGAAGGGCGAAGGGCTTCATCATGTCTCCTATGCCGTGCTCGATATCGAAGAGGCTTTGGCCCACCTGGCGGCCCGGGGTGCTCGGCTCATCGACGAGACCCCGCGGATCGGCGGGAGCGGGGCTCGCATAGCCTTTGTCCACCCCTCCGACCTGGCGGGTACCCTGATCGAACTCGTGGAGCATCCCGATGGCTGAGCTTGAAATAAAGGGCGGTGCCGGGCCGTACGAGGCGGCCGCCATCGTTGCGGTATTCAACCGGCTTCTGGCCGAGGCTTCCGCTGCCCGAGCGGTGCGTCGCGCCCTGCCG
The DNA here is from genome assembly GCA_964586615.1 of uncultured Acidimicrobiaceae bacterium. Classification (GTDB taxonomy): domain Bacteria; phylum Actinomycetota; class Acidimicrobiia; order Spongiisociales; family ZC4RG35; genus DATEEG01. The sequence continues at coordinate 657 of CAZPIZ010000112.1, forward strand.
CGGCCTCCGGCGTGGGTGCGGGCCTATCAGGCCCCCCATCCCGACGATCCGATGCCGGTTGTTCTGCCGGAGACCCGGGCACCTGGCGGTCGCTAGCGGTTCACCGTGAGCAGTTCATAGTCATTTGGTGGCCTTCCGGCGCCAGGTTCTGGGATCCGCCTCGACGAATCGGAACAGTCGGGCAACCACGACAAAGACGATCAAGACAACCGCTCCGGTCATCACCGCCGTCAACAGAGCCTGGCCGATGGCTTCGGTCGACAACTGCTGTGATACGAGCCTGCCCGCCAACCCTCCGGCGACAGCGGGGATCGTTCCTCGAGTCAACGCATCCAGAAGGGCAGAACCTCGGTTGTGGCCATTGCCGACCCACCAGGCCACGGCCATCGCAGATGTGTAGACCCAAATCATGATCGTGCTGGCCGCAGCTACACCCTCTGCTCCCCATCTGTCGGCCAGCACCAGGGTGAGAGGGACCGCGACCACGGTGGCGCCGGTTCCGATGAATACCGGGAGCCACATTCGGCGGTGGGCGTAGAACCATCGGGCGATGATCTGATGGATTCCCCAAGCCGGAATCGACAGCGCGAAGATTGCCAGAAGGCCGGCGACGACCTCGGAGGCCGCCTGATCGAAGGTACCCCACTGGTAGGCGATTCGAACCAGGGGACCGCTCGCGGCCCAAAACAGAGCCGAAGCGAACAGTGCCACCGCCACTGTCGTGCGGAGCGACCGAATCGTGACGCGATCGACCTCCTCCTCCTTCGCTCCGGCCACAAGCCTTGCCAGGAACGGATAGCTCGCTACCGCCGCAGCCTGGGCGATCATCCCCACGGCAAGCATGTTGAGCATCCTCGCCAGCGACAGTGAAGAGGCCGCCCCGTCACCGATCACCGGTCCGAACAAACGGGGGAACTGTTCGTCGAGGACTGCCACCGACTGACCGACCATCAGCGGTAAGGCCAGAGTGAGGTACTCCGACAAGACCGGCGTTCTCGTTCTGATCCAACGAAGACCGGCTCGATGTGCCCCCCACCACTGAAGTCCCAGGCTGCCGACCCCGGCGCCGACCAACGCTCCCCAGATGAAGGCATCGGGGCTCGGCTCACCCGCCGCGGCACCGAGCAATCCGCCGCCGATGATTCCCAGGTTGTAGACGACCGGCGCCAGGGCCGGGTAGAGGAACCGCCGTTGCACGTATTGGGCCGCCATGAACAGGGCACCCATCACGAAGAACACCTGGGCCGGAAGTACGATCCTCGTCAGGCGGGCGACGGTTTCGAGGTCGGAGGGATCCAGAGCCGGGAATAGCAGCCGCGCCACGGGCTCGGCGAGGATGATCATGGCAACGGTCAGCCCCAGGATTGCCCATCCGACAATCCGAAAGACCGTGCTGAAGTCGGCCCAGAGACCGTCCTCGTCGCCGGCCTCTACTCGCCGGGCCAGCAAAGGGATCAGCGTGATCGAGAGAAACCCACCTGCCAGCAGGTAGTTGATCAGGTCGGGAATCAAGAAGGCGTATCGATAGAGGTCGCCTTCCACCGATACACCCAGCAGGGCGGCGAGCAGCGTTTCGCGAAGAAGGCCAAGCAGACGAGATGCCAGGACTGAGGCCGATACCACGAGAGCCGCGCCACCGAGCCCGATAGAGCGGCGAGGGGATGGCCCGGTCACACCGGGCGATTCGGCTTCCTGCACGGCCACATGATGGCGATCTCAAGCGGGGCGCAGCGCATCTAACAGATCATCGGGGACCGCCAGGTTCCCCCTGCCAACTCCCAACTCGACGTCGGGCTTGTAGGAGCCGTGGTAGTCGCTGCCGCCAGACGGCTTCAGACCAAACCGCTCTGCGAGAGCTGCATAACCCTCCCGCTCGAGGGGGGAGTAGAGCGGGTAGTAACACTCAATGCCCACCAGCCCGGCCCCGGCCAGCCTTCGAAGGGTGGTTGCCACTTCCCCAGAGGTGTTGAGGCCCAGAGTGTGGGGATGCGCCAGGATCGGCACGGCCCTCGAGTCCCGGGCGAGACCGATCGCCTCCTCCGGAGAGAGCCTTGGTCTGGCCATGTAGGCCGGCTTGCCCCTGGCCAGGTAACGATCAAAGGCCTCGAAGATCGACTCAACGTAACCCCGGTTGACCATCACGACTGCGATATGCGGCCGCCCCACCGACTCGCCACCGGCCAATTCCAGTATCTCGGCTTCTGAGACCGGAACCCCCAATTCGGCGAGCCTGGCGATGATGCGGGCGTTGCGCTCGGTACGGCCCTTTCGAAGCTCTGCGAGCCGGTCCTGGAGCGGTCCGGAACCTGGCTCCAGAAACAGAACCACCATGTGCATGGCTCCCTGCACCCATTCAACCGAAAGCTCGGTTCCGGGAATGAGCTCGACTCCCGTGCCGGCGGCTTCGATCCGTGCTTCAGCGATGCCCGATTGGGTGTCATGGTCGGTTAGAGCCAGCGCCTTCAGCCCGGCCGCGGTGGCCATCCGCA
>CAZPIZ010000112.1:3245-6116 GCA_964586615.1 uncultured Acidimicrobiaceae bacterium
TCGTATACGAAGTCATCGGGAGGGAACTCGTCGGGGACCACATATCCGGGCCCGCCGGTCCCGGTCGCGGTGGGATCGCCTCCTTGGATGACGAAATCCGATGCGATCCGGTGTAACACCGTTCCGTCGTAAAAGCCTTCTCTTGCCAGGAACACGAAGGAATTCACGGTCTCCGGATTGGCGGCGGGATCGAGCTCGATCACGATTGGGCCGCACGAGGTGTTGATGGTGACATTGACCGGTTGGTTACCAAGACCCTGGTTTTCGGGCGCCGGGAAGGACATTATTTGCATTTCCGCAGGCGCCTCGGCTCCACATGCGGTGGGTTGCTCACGAAAGGCCCGGTACGAGGCAGGGAGGGCATCGGGCCTGTTGCCGAGAACGCTTGTCAGAAGCAATACCCCTGCCAGACCCAGACCGATGCCAAGGGCGATGATGATGCGACGACGAAACTCCTTGCGGGTCGCCGCCTTTCTCTCGACTTGCAGTCGGGCCGCGCGCTGTTCTTTCTGGCGTTGGCGGCGATCTGTCATGAGGAGGCGGGCACCGAGGAGACCTTTAAGCTATCGGGTGGACCTGGTCGACAGCAATTCGATTCAACCGATCCGACCAGCCAGCATTATGTCACTCATCGTCCAAAAGTACGGCGGGACCTCGGTCGCGGACCCCGAGCGGATCAACGCCGTCGCCGACCGGGTGGTTGAAACGCGCCGGCAGGGCAACCAGGTGGTCGTGGTGGTTTCGGCCATGGGTCACACGACCGATCAACTGATCGAACTCGCCAAAGGTGTGACCCCCGACCCGCCGGCTCGTGAGATGGACATGCTTCTCACTTCGGGTGAGCGAATAACCATGGCACTGACGGCGATGGCGATCCACGCTCGCGGAATGGAAGCCATCAGCCTGACCGGATCCCAGGCCGGCATCCTCACCGAAGGCACCCACGGGTCGGCCCGGATCAAGGAGATCAGGGGGGACCGGGTCCAGCAGGGGCTTGATGCGGGCAAGGTTGTGATCGTGGCCGGATTCCAGGGGGTCGACCCGGCCTCGAAGGAAATCACGACCATCGGGCGGGGTGGCTCCGATGCCACCGCCGTCGCTTTGGCGGCGGCGCTGGGAGCCGATGTGTGCGAGATCTACACCGACGTTGATGGTGTTTTCACGGCTGACCCCCGCATCGTGCCGAATGCAAGAAAACTCGGCGAGATTTCGTATGACGAGATGCTGGAATTGTCCGCATCGGGAACCGGAGTGCTGATGACTCGAGCTGTCGAGTTCGGTCGCCGGTACAACATACCGATACACGTTCGATCGTCTTTTCACCGGGGTTCCGGTACGTGGGTCAAGGAGGCCACCTTGGAGCAAGCCATCATCAGCGGGATCGCACACGACCGGTCCGAGGCCAAGGTGACTGTGCGCGGGGTGCCCGATCAGCCCGGGGTGGCGGCCGCCCTCTTCGAGCCCTTGGCTGAGCGCGGGGTCAATGTCGACATGATCGTCCAGAATGTGGGCCATGACGGGTCGACCGATATCAGCTTTACGGTGCCCAGAGACTCAGCGTCGAATGCGGCTGAGGTGGCCGGCAAGGTCGCCAACGAGCTGGGGGCGGCCGGGGTCGACCTTGACGAAGACGTCGGCAAGGTGTCCCTCGTTGGAGCCGGAATGAAATCCCATCCGGGTGTTGCGGCCGGAGTCTTCCGGGCGCTCTCCGATGCCGGCATCAACATTGAGATGATTTCTACTTCCACCATTCGTATCTCCTGCATCGTCCGGGGTAGCCAGGTCGACGACGCAGTCAGAGCGCTGCATGCGGCATTCGAGCCTCCCATGGTGAACGCCGAGGTGGGGGCATGAGCGATCGTCGCATCGCCGTGGTCGGGGCCACCGGGGCGGTTGGCCGGACGATGATCGAGGTCCTCACCCAGCGGGACTTCCCACTCGCCGAGTTGCGACTTCTGGCCTCCGCCCGATCGGCCGGCTCGATCGTCAATACCCGTTGGGGTGACGTCGAAGTGGAGAACCTGGAAAAGGCCGATCCAGCCGGAATCGACATCGCTCTCTTCTCTGCTGGGGCCGAGCGCTCCCGGGTCTTTGCACCTGTTTTCGTAGAGGCCGGGGCGGTAGTGGTCGACAACTCCTCGGCATTTCGGCGCGATCCCAAGGTCCCGTTAGTAGTGGCTGGTGTCAACGATCATGCCATCGGCACCCATCAGGGGATCGTGTCCAACCCCAACTGCACCACCATGACGCTCATGGTGGCGGTCGGACCTCTCCACCGTGCGGCTGGATTGGAAAGAATGGTGGCGACCTCCTACCAATCGGTTTCGGGTTCCGGTCAGCGGGGGATCGACGAACTTTCCCGTCAGGTCGACCTGCTTGGTCAAGACCGTGACGCATTGGTTGGCGGCGGTTGGAAGGATCCAGGTGGCGATCTCTACGCACGGCCCATCGGTTGGAACGTTCTGCCTTATGCAGGGGCCGAGACCGAACAGGGATATACCGACGAGGAGTGGAAACTGGTCAACGAGAGTCGGAAGATTCTCGAGGTTCCAGGCCTAGAGGTGGAACCAACCTGTGTCAGGGTTCCGGTCATGGTCGGCCATGGCGTCGCAGCGTCTCTGTTCTTCGGCCGCCCCTTAGACCTGTCCGAGGCGATCACCCTTCTCCGGGAGGCCGCCGGCGCCGAGTTGTGGGTCGATCGGGCACCAACCCCCCTCGACTCGGCCGGAAGAGACGAAGTGCTGATCGGACGGGTCAGGGGGACGCTGGGAAGATCAGGAGGCATCAATCTGTGGGCGGTCGGCGACAACCTGCGCAAGGGTGCCGCCCTCAACGCGGTTCAGATCGCCGAACGGCTCAGTTGATCGAGGG
>CAZPIZ010000113.1:0-6094 GCA_964586615.1 uncultured Acidimicrobiaceae bacterium
AAGGTTATTTCCGGCGGTTTCCGCCGCCTATAACCTTAGGTTTCGTGTTTTGACACCTGCCGGTCACGCGGAGGTTGTGGGGAGGGCGTAGTGTCCGATGCACGTCGAGTGAAGGGGAGCCCATGAGGCGATTTCTGTATGTCGTGCTGTCGCTAGCGCTCTTGGGTCTGGCGATCCCGGTCCAGGGCACGGGAAGCCATACCGACCGGGGAGATGATCACGATTGGGGCGGTGGTCGTGATCGCAACCGGATCGTCGATCTCCAGATCCTTGCCCTGAATGACTTTCACGGCCAGTTGGAACCGGTGCCACCTTCAACCTCACAGGGCACGCCCCAACTCGGTGGCGTCGGTCATCTCGCGGCTCTGGTACGCCAGCACCGGGAAACGAACCCACGGACCGTGTTTGTATCGGCGGGCGACCTGATCGGTGCCAGCCCGTTGATCTCGGCCCTATTCCACGATGAGCCGTCGATCGAAGCTTTCAACCTGATGGGGCTCGATTTCAACGCGGTCGGCAACCACGAATTCGACGAGGGAGCGGCCGAACTGCTCCGGATGCAAGAGGGTGGCTGCCACCCGGTGGACGGCTGTGTCGATGGCGACGGCTTTGCCGGGGCCGATTTTCAGTTCCTGGCCGCCAATGTCCTGGTTGAAGAGACCGGCAACACCCTGTTCCCGGGGGTTGGCATCTACAACGCCGGCCATGGTGTCAAGGTTGGCTTCATCGGGATGACACTCGAGGGAACACCCACGATCGTCACCCCTTCCGGGGTCGCGGGTCTCGACTTTCTAGATGAGGCCGACACCGTCAACGCGTTGATCAGAAAACTCAAGAAGAGCGTCGACATCATCGTGGTCTTGATCCACGAGGGCGGTGCGCCGTCACAGCCCTTCCCCTACGACGGGTGTGCCGCCAACGGGATCTCGGGAGCCATCGTCGACATCATCAATCGGACCTCCGACGACGTCGATCTGTTCATCACCGGCCATACTCACAGCGCCTACATCTGCGAGATCGACGGGCGCCCGGTGACGTCGTCGCTGTCTTTCAGCCGGGTGTTGACCGACATCGACATCTCCTATGACCGCAAGAAGGACAGGATCGTCGACATCACCATCGACAACATCCCGGTCGTGACGACCGGCACCCCGGCGCCCGATCTCGAGGCTCTGGTAGCCAAGTACCGGGATCTGTCGGCTCCCCTCGCCAACCGCGTGATTGGCTCGATCGCGGCCGATATAACCCGCACGGCCAACGCTGCCGGTGAGTCCGCTCTCGGCGATGTCATAGCTGATTCCCAGCTTGCCGCGACAGCGCCGGCCGGCTTCGGCCAGGCCGTGCTCGCGCTGATGAACCCCGGAGGCATCCGGGCCGATCTGGTCTTCGCGAACAGCCCTGGTGGAGAGGCGGCGGGGGCCGTCACCTATGGCGAGGCGTTCACGGTCCAACCGTTTGGGAACAGCCTGGTGACCATGACCCTCACCGGCCAACAGATCAAGGACGTCCTCGAACAGCAATTCGACAATCCCGCCGTCGGCCAGAGCAGGATCATGCAGGTGTCGAGCGGGTTCACCTACACCTGGACGACGTCCGCCGCCACCGGCTCGAAGGTGTCCAACATGGCTCTGAACGGCGTCCCGATCGACCTGGGCGTGAGCTACCGGGTGACCGTTAACAGCTTCATGGCCGATGGAGGCGACAACTTCACAGTCCTCCAGGCCGGAACCGACCGGCTTGGCGGCGCAGTCGATCTCGACGCTCTGGCCGCGTACTTCGCGGTCGGCAGCCCCGTGGCGCCTGGGCCCCAGAATCGAATCACCCAGATTCCCTGACTAGCCCGGATTCGTTGATTGGATGGATGGGGGACCCCTCGGTCCCCCATCCCAGGTCGTCTGGCCCAACCGGACGACGAACATCCCGACTCATCGGTCTGCCTCCTCATTGCATGGCCACGGCCCCCGCCGGGCTCGCTGAAAGCACGCCAAATCCTGGGCCGCAGGCATGCACTGCCTGCATGGGGCATGTACCGTTGAGGTGCGGCCAAAGGGCCGCTCCCTAAGGAGGCAATACTATGACCCGAATGCGATGGCTGGCGCTAGTTGCTGTATTAGCGCTGGTCGTGACTGCCTGTGGAACCACGGCAGAAACGACCACTACTGCAGCTCCTGAAGAGACCACGACAACCCAAGCTGAAGAAACCACGACGACGGAAGCAGCGCCGACATTCGAGGGTAAGTCCGTCGCCGCCGAGAACTGTGACTACGGCGGCAAGATCAGCTCGATCGAGGCTACGGCTGAGCTCGAGGTGACCTTCACCCTGTGCTCGCCGGTCCCAGCGTTCGAGCAGATCGTGGCGTTCAACGTCTTCCATGTCCAGCCCGAGGAGCACCTTGAGGCGACCGGTGGAGCTCCGCTCGACAACCCGGTCGGCACTGGTCCATTCGTGCTAGATGCCTGGAACCGGGGCGACTCGATCGTCTATCAAGCCAACCCCGACTACTGGGGTGACGCTCCTGCCTACCAGACCTTGGTCTATCGGTGGGGTACGGAAAGCGCGGCGAGGCTCCTCGAGCTTCAATCGGGCAACGCCGACTACATCACCAATGTTGCCCCGTCTGACATCGCCACGGTCGAAGGAGACGCCAACCTGGTCGCCCTGCCCAACCTGGCCCCCAATGTGCTCTATCTGGGCATGTCGACGGGTTACACAGATGCAGACGGGGTGGCCGTCGTGCATGCCCCCTTTGACCAACTTGAAGTCCGTCAGGCAATTGCGATGGGTCTCAACCGCCAACAACTGGTCGACAACTTCTTCGCGCCGGGCTCGGAAGTTGCGTCTCATTTCGTGCCCTGCTCGGTTCCCAACGGCTGTGCCGGCGAGGCGTGGTACGACTTCGATGCCGAGGCTGCCACCCAGCTTCTAGCCGACGCCGGTGTCGAGGGCTTCGAGGTGACCCTCTACTACCGCGATGTCGTTCGTCCTTACCTGCCCGAGGCCGGTCCGGTGGCCCAGGAGATCGCACAGCAACTGTCGGACAACCTCGGCATCAACGTCACCGTCCAGGTGGTGGAGTCTGGCGAATTCATCGAGGCAGCGACTACGGGCCAATACCCGTTGTATCTGTTGGGATGGACCGCCGACTACCCGCACATCACCAACTTCCTCGACTTCCACTTCGGGGAAGCAAACCCGCAGTTCGGGGCAACCTATTCCGACATCTATGAGCCGCTCGTTGAAGCTTCGGCACTTGCCGACGTGGCAGCGACCGAACCGCTCTACGAGGCAGCCAACACCGCCATCAAGGCCAATGTTCCGATGGTTCCGATCTCGCATGCTGCTTCTACGGATGCCGCTCTGGCCTCGCTCGAGGGCGGTGTGAGTCCTGTCTTCGGTGCTCCCCAGTTCCAGTCGATGAACCCGGGCAAGGACACCCTGGTCTTCGTCCAGAATGCCGAGCCCATCAGCCTCTACTGCGCCGATGAGACCGACGGTGAGTCGCTAGCTGCCTGCCAGCCCGTGACCGAAGGCCTCCTCGGATACGACAACGACGGGCAGATCGTGCCCAAGTTGGCCACCGAGTGTGTGGCGAACGACGATTCGACCGTGTGGACCTGCACTCTTCGTGAAGGGGTCACCTTCCACGACGGGAGCACGTTCGACGCCAACGATGTCATCTCCTCCTGGACGGCAGGCATCGACGCCGCCAGCCCGCTACATGTCGGCAACAGCGGGGTCTTCGAGTACTACACGTACCTCTGGACCCAGTTGATCAACGCTCCAGCAGGTTGATGAGCAGCTGAGAACGAGGGGGGCGCACCGGCCGCCCCCCTCACCTTTATGGTCAACTTCCTCCTCCGCCGCCTGCTCTTTGCCATTCCGGTGCTGCTTGGCATCGTGATCGTCGTCTTCCTCCTGGTCCGGGCGATTCCGGGAGATCCGTGCCGGTCGATGCTCGGCGAACGAGCCACTCAGGCGGCCTGCGACAACTTCAACCGGATCAACGGTCTGGACGAACCGATCCCGGTCCAGCTCGCCATCTATCTGGGACGGTTGATTCGATTCGACCTTGGTGACTCGGTCCGATCATCGCGTCCGGTCATGTCCATCCTGATCGAAAGACTGCCCATGACCATCGAGCTGTCGGTGGCAGCACTCTTCATTGCGTTGGTCGTGGGCATCCCGCTCGGGATCATCGCCGCCATGCGCCACAACAGCGCCGTCGACGTCGGAACGATGGCCGCCGCCAACGTCGGTGTTTCGATGCCGGTGTTCTGGCTGGGGCTCATGCTGGCGTATCTCTTCGCCCTTATTCTCAAAGACACACCGTTTGCCCTGCCACCTTCGGGTCGTCTGAGCGCCGGGGCGAGCCCGATTCCGTTCTACGAGGTTTGGGGACGTCATCTCGACCCCGCCAGCGCCTGGGCGCCGGTGTCCCAGTTCTTCTCCAACTTCTACATCATCAATACCCTCATCACCGGTCAGTGGGAGATCCTGGTCGACGCCATCAAGCATCTAATCCTCCCGGCGGTGGCCCTTGCCACCATCCCCCTGTCGATCATCGCCCGGATCACGAGATCCTCGCTGCTGGAAGTACTCGGTTCCGATTATGTGCGAACCGCCCGTGCCAAGGGAGCTCCGGAGCGTCGGGTGGTGACCCGGCATGCGTTCCGCAACGCCTTGCTACCGGTGGTGACCATCGGCGGTCTTCAACTCGGTCTCTTGTTGGGTGGGGCGGTGCTGACCGAAAGCGTGTTCAGCCTGGCCGGGGTCGGGCGCGCCCTAGTGGATGCCATCTTCTCCCGCGACTATGCAGTGATCCAGGGCTTCACCTTCGTCGTCTCGTTCGGGTACGTGCTGGTGAACCTGGCGGTCGACGTTTCATACGCCTATCTGGATCCGAGGATCAGGCTCGAATGATCGGCACCCCTCGCAAAAAGATCGAGGCGTTCGAGGCCCTGGCCGAAGAGGGTCGATTCCTCGACCGCCCGGTGTCGGTGTGGAAGACTGCTTGGAAACGGTTGTTGCGCCGCCGCACCGGCGTCACCGGAATGATCATGATCGGCTTTTGGGTGGTGGTGGCGCTGCTGGCGCCGCTGATCGCCACGCACGATCCTGAACGGGGCCTGCTCGGCGACGAGCCAGGGATCCAGCGGCGGGACCCGCCCTGCATTCACCGCCTGGGTTGTCCGTCAGAGCGTCCCCAGCACATCCTCGGTCTCGATGGCAACGCCCGCGACGAGTTCTCCCGGATCGTCTACGGGTCCAGGGTGAGCCTCACCATTGGGATCACCACCGTCACGGCTGCCATCCTGGTTGGGGCGGTTCTCGGTGCGATCGCCGGATATTGGGGCGGGTGGATCGACAACGTGATCATGCGGGTGATGGACGTCGTCCTCGGTTTCCCCGCCCTGCTGCTTGCGATCGCCATCGTGGCCGTTCTCGGGCCTGGCTTGACCAATGCCCTCCTGGCCATCGCCATCGTCACCATCCCTCAGTATGCCCGGGTCATGCGGGCATCGGTTCTCCAGATCAAGGAGATGGACTTTGTCGCCGCCTCGAGGGCGCTCGGCGCCTCCAGCTGGCGGATCCTGCTCAGCCGGGTCATCCCCAACGCTCTCACCCCGCTCGTAGTCCTCGGGAGCCTGGGTGTCGCAGGTGCGATTCTCGAAGCGGCCGGTCTCTCCTTTCTCGGCCTGGGCGCACAGCCACCCACCCCGGAATGGGGTTCGATGCTCGGAGCCGACCGCAATCAGGTCTTTTCTTCTCCCCATCTCGTCTTCTTCCCGGGGCTCGCGATCATGCTGGTCGTCCTCGGTTTCAACCTGCTTGGAGATGGTCTTCGCGATGCTCTCGATCCACGGCTAAACCAATGACCCCGAACTCCGCACCGCTGCTCGAGGTCAAAGGTTTGAAGACGTACTTCTTCACCCGTGAAGGGATCGTGGAGGCGGTCGACGACGTGTCCTTATATGTGGAGCGAGGAGAGGTGTTGGGGCTCGTGGGTGAATCGGGCTGCGGCAAGTCGATCACCGCTCTGTCGATTTTGCGCCTGGTTCCCTACCCGGGCCGGATCGTGGAAGGGGAGGTTCG